>NZ_KV826430.1:0-10595 GCF_001835915.1 Streptococcus sp. HMSC034E12 | reverse complement strand
CTCATGCGTTGGTTCGAATCCAGCTACCCCAGTTCTTAGGTAATATATCAGATAAATGGTAAAATATCTTAGGGTATTTTATTTCTTTATAGGGTGAGAAACGTTAAAGATAGTTCAATGTCATTGCGGTGCTTAGGAAAAATATTATAAGTATGTCAAGCGAGAAATGCTTGATTGTTGGAGGATTTTTTTAGATGAATGAATTTGAAGATTTGCTAAATAGTGTTAGCCAAGTTGAGCCAGGCGATGTCGTTACTGCTGAAGTATTGACTGTTGATGCGAACCAAGCTAATGTTGCAATCGCTGGAACTGGTGTAGAAGGTGTGTTGACCCTTCGTGAATTGACAAATGATCGTGAAGCTGACATTAACGATCTTGTAAAACCAGGTGAAACACTTGAATTGCTTGTTCTTCGTCAAGTAGTTGGTAAAGATACTGATACAGTTACTTACCTTGTATCTAAAAAACGTTTAGAAGCTCGCAAGGCATGGGACAAGTTGGTTGGACGTGAAGAAGAAGTTGTTACTGTAAAAGGTACTCGTGCTGTTAAAGGCGGTCTTTCAGTAGAATTTGAAGGGCTTCGTGGATTTATCCCTGCTTCAATGCTAGATACTCGTTTCGTTCGTAACACTGAACGTTTTGTTGGCCAAGAATTTGAAGCAAAAATTAAAGAAGTGGATCCAAAAGAAAATCGTTTCATTCTTTCACGCCGTGAAGTAGTAGAAGAAAAAGCTGCAGCAGCACGTGCTGAAGTATTTAGCAAATTAGCTGTTGGTGACATCGTGACTGGTAAAGTTGCACGTATCACAAGCTTTGGCGCTTTTATTGATCTTGGTGGTGTTGACGGACTTGTTCATTTAACTGAATTGTCACATGAGCGCAATGTTTCACCAAAATCTGTTGTATCAGTTGGCGATGAAATCGAAGTAAAAGTTCTTGATTTGAATGAAGAAGAAGGTCGTGTATCGCTTTCTCTTAAAGCTACAACTCCTGGACCATGGGACGGTGTCGAGCAAAAACTTGCTTCCGGTGATGTTATCGAAGGTACAGTTAAACGTTTAACAGATTTCGGTGCTTTTGTAGAAGTATTACCAGGTATTGACGGACTTGTCCATATTTCACAAATTTCACATAAACGTGTTGAAAATCCCAAAGATGTGCTTAAAGCCGGTCAGGAAGTAACCGTGAAAGTTCTTGATGTAAATGCTGATGCAGAACGTGTATCACTTTCTATCAAGGCTCTTGAAGAACGTCCAGCACAAGAAGATGACCAAAAAGAAAAACGTCAATCACGTCCTCGTCGTCAAAAACGTCAAGAAAAACGTGACTTTGAACTTCCAGAAACTCAAACTGGATTTTCAATGGCTGACTTATTTGGTGATATTGAATTATAATCAAATAAAAGGATTGGAATTTATCATTTCAGTCTTTTTTTACTTGTTATTTTTTCATTTTTTGTGTATACTATAATAGTTACCACCCTTAGTGTAATGGATATCACGTAAGATTCCGGTTCTTGAGATGGGGGTTCGATTCCCTCAGGGTGGATGATTGTTATCTGCTTATAAATCTTGTTATATGCAAGATTTTTTATTTTTATAAGGGAGATTACCAATGCCTGTGAAATTGATTGCACATGCTCTAATTGAAAAAAATGGAAAATACTTGCTCATCAAACGAAGTAAAATAAAACGTGGTGAGCCAAATATGTATCCCGAATATTGGGACATTCCTGGAGGGAGTGTGGAAGAAGACGAATTGCCACGAGAAGGAGCTGTACGTGAAGCGATGGAAGAAGTTAACCAAAAGGTACAATTAAGTTCGATTCTTCATGAGGATAGCTGTTATGATGATACAAAGGGCGTCGTTTTTACGCGTCTAGTGTATAAGGCAAATTTGCTGGAATATAGAGAGATTAAACTTGATCCAGAAGAGCATACAGCGTTTCGCTGGATTCGGGTGCTGTCAGATATGAAGGGTGAGAAGACTGTTCCTTATTTAAAAGATATATTGAAATAATTGATAAAGTGAGATTATATAAAATAAATGGATACGATAAAGTTGATTTGCACGGCATCATGACTTTATCGTATCCGTTTTAGATATGAAAAAGGAGCTGAGACAAAAGTCCCCAGCTTCCTTTGTTTATATAGTTAGAATTATAAGACGCAGTGGTTGAGTGGACTCTAATACGTTGATAAATCAACTTTTACAGCCCCACTCTCAAGAAAGGAAATTCTTTAGTTTTTAGCTGCTGAAGCAAATTCTTCTTTGGAGAAGGCATCATTGATGATGTCTTTTAATTGTTTAGCAGAAGCTTGCATTTTTTGTTTTTCAGCATCATTCAACGGGATATTTACTGGACGTACGATACCATGTGCGCCGACAATAGCTGGTTGACCAATGTAGCAATCTGTAACGCCAGGATATTGACCCTCTTGGAATACTGAAAGTGGAAGAACTGAATTTTCGTCATCAAGGATAGCTTTTGTGATACGAGCTAAGGCAACTGCGATACCATAGAAAGTTGCACCTTTTTTATTGATGATTGAGTATGCAGCATCACGAACACCTTCAAACAAGTCAACTAATTCAGCTGCATTAAAGTTTTCTACGTCTTGGAGATAATTTTCAAGGTTGACACCTGCAACGTTGGCATGTGACCAAACAGCGAATTCTGAATCACCATGTTCTCCCATGATGTAAGCATGGACAGAACGAGCATCTACATCTAATTTTTCAGCAAGTGCTTGACGGAAACGTGCTGAGTCAAGAGAAGTACCTGAACCAATGACACGTTCTTTAGGGAATCCAGAGAATTTCCAAGTTGAATAAGTCAAAATGTCAACTGGGTTAGCAGCTACAAGGAAGATACCGTTGAATCCTGAAGCAACAATTTTAGTAACAACATCTTTGTTGATACGAAGGTTTTTTTCAACCAATTGAAGACGAGTTTCACCCGGTTTTTGTGGTGCACCAGCAGTCAAAACGACAAGATCTGCATCGTGCGCATCAGCATATTCTGCTGAATAAATTTTCTTAGGTGAAGTGAAAGCCAAGGCATGGCTAAGGTCTTCAGCATCCCCTTCTGTTTTTTCTTTGAAAATATCAACAATACCAAGTTCTTGGGCGATTCCTTGGTTGACAAGAGCAAATGCGTAAGAAGAACCTACAGCACCGTCACCAACAAGGATGACTTTTTTATGTTGTTTAGTAAGAGTCATTTTGCTAAACATCTCCTTTATTTTATTGGGGAACGTTTTCCCTTTACACATCTATTCTATCACTTTTGTAACATTTTGTCACGAATATAATACATATCATCTTATGTAAACGTTTTTATAATAAGGGATGTTTACTGAAAAAAATCCCAATTTATGTTATAATGATATGGTCATATAAATGAAGAGAGGCATTTTTTAATGCAGGATAATAATTTAGTAAATGTGAATTTAACGAGTGAAATGAAGACGAGTTTCATTGACTACGCCATGAGTGTCATTGTTGCTCGAGCGCTTCCTGATGTTCGTGATGGCTTAAAGCCTGTTCACCGTAGAATATTGTATGGAATGAATGAGTTGGGGGTAACTCCTGACAAACCACATAAGAAATCTGCTCGTATCACGGGTGATGTCATGGGTAAATACCACCCACATGGAGACTCTTCTATCTATGAAGCAATGGTGCGGATGGCGCAATGGTGGTCTTACCGTCACATGTTAGTAGATGGTCACGGAAACTTTGGTTCTATGGACGGAGACGGTCCCGCGGCACAACGGTATACAGAAGCTCGGATGAGCAAAATATCACTTGAAATGTTGCGCGATATTAACAAAAATACAGTTGATTTTGCAGATAACTATGATAGTAGTGAGCGTGAACCATTAGTTTTACCGTCACGTTTTCCTAATTTGCTGGTCAATGGGGCGACAGGTATTGCTGTGGGAATGGCAACAAACATTCCTCCTCACAATCTTGGTGAGACCATTGATGCTGTGAAATTAGTCATGGATAATCCAGATGTGACCACACGTGACCTTATGGAAGTGTTGCCTGGTCCAGATTTCCCGACAGGCGCTTTGGTTATGGGAAAATCAGGCATTCATCGCGCTTATGAAACTGGGAAGGGGTCCATTGTTTTACGTGCTCGGACAGAAATCGAAGAAACTAAATCTGGTCGCGAACGGATTGTTGTTACCGAATTTCCGTATATGGTCAATAAAACAAAAGTTCATGAACATATTGTGCGGTTAGTCCAAGAAAAGCGTATTGACGGGATTACGGCAGTTCGTGACGAGTCTAACCGTGAAGGGGTTCGCTTTATCATTGAAGTGAAACGTGATGCAAGTGCGCATGTTATTTTGAATAATTTGTTTAAACTCACGCAAATGCAGGCGAATTTCAGTTTCAATATGCTAGCAATTCAAAATGGAGTGCCAAAGATTCTGTCTTTACGCGAGATTTTGCTTGCTTATATTGAACACCAAAAAGAAGTGGTGACACGTCGGACTGTTTTTGATAAGGAAAAGGCGGAAGCTCGTGCACATATTTTAGCTGGTTTGCTGATTGCACTTGATCACATTGATGAAGTGATTCGCATCATCCGAAACAGTAAGACAGATGCAGAAGCGCAAGCAGAGTTGATGGCACGCTATGAATTATCCGAACGTCAAAGTCAGGCGATTCTGGATATGCGTCTTCGCCGTTTAACGGGATTAGAACGGAATAAGATTCAATCTGAATATGACGACTTGATGAAATTGATAGCAGATCTAGCAGATATATTGGCAAAACCAGAACGAGTTGTTGCGATTATCAAGGAAGAATTAGAAGAGATTAAACGTAAGTTTTCTGACGAACGTCGTACAGAACTAATGGTTGGTGAAGTACTGGCTCTGGAAGATGAAGATCTCATCGAGGAAGCAGATGTTTTGATTACACTTTCCAATAAGGGTTACATTAAACGGTTGAACCAAGATGAATTTACTGCGCAAAAACGTGGTGGGCGTGGTATTCAAGGAACAGGTGTAAAGGATGACGATTTTGTCCGTGAATTAGTTTCTACCAGCACACATGATCGCTTACTCTTCTTTACCAATAAAGGTCGTGTTTATCGTTTGAAAGGTTATGAAATTCCTGAATACGGTCGTACAGCGAAAGGTTTGCCGATTGTTAATTTATTGAAATTGGACGAAGGCGAAACAATCCAAACGATTATCAACGTTCAAGCCGAGCATGATGATAATTCCTACCTTTTCTTTACAACGCGTCATGGTGTTGTGAAACGGACAAGCGTAACAGAGTTTGCTAATATTCGTCAAAACGGTCTGAAAGCTCTGAATTTAAAAGATGAGGATGAACTCATCAATGTCTTTTTGACAAATGGTCAAGCAGATATCATTATTGGAACAAAAATGGGTTATGCTGTACGTTTTAATGAAAACCAAGTCCGAAATATGGGACGGGCTGCGACCGGCGTGCGTGGAGTGAATTTGCGTGCGGGTGACCATGTTGTAGGAGCAAGTGTCATTTCGAATGATCAAGAAGTGTTAGTCATCACTGAAAAAGGATATGGCAAGCGTACTTTAGCTAGTGAATACGCTACGAAAGGACGTGGCGGAAAAGGGATGAAAACAGCTAATATTACTGAGAAAAATGGTCCATTAGCAGGTTTAATGGCTGTGAATGGTGATGAAGATTTGATGATTATCACAAATACAGGGGTTATTATTCGGACAAATGTTGCTAATATTTCTCAAACAGGACGTGCAACTTTGGGTGTTAAAGTAATGCGACTAGATAAGGGAGCGCAGATTGTTACTTTTACAAGCGTTGCAGCAGAGAATGAAAAAGAAGTGGATGAAGAATAAACTAAATAAAAGGAAATGTTATGTCATCAACAAGAAAAAAACATAATAAAAGAAAAAATATTCTGATTAACATTATTGCGACATTGTTAATCATTGTTGCACTTGCACTTATTTTCAACTCTTCTATTCGGAATATGATAATGGTTTGGCATACCAATCGGTATCAAGTGAGCAAAGTTTCAAAAGATAAAATCACTCAAAATAAAAAAGCCAAAACTAGCTTTAATTTCGATAAAGTTAAATCGCTGTCTACCGAAGATGTGATTAACGCGCAATGGAAAGCACAGCAATTACCAGTTGTTGGTGGAATTGCTATTCCTGAACTTTCAATGAATTTGCCGATTTTTAAAGGCTTGGATAATGTGGGGCTTTATTATGGCGCAGGTACGATGAAAGAAACGCAGCAAATGGGGAAAGGGAATTACGCATTGGCTAGTCACCATGTATTTGGGATTACAGGTGCAAGCAATATGCTCTTTTCTCCTTTAGATCGTGCTAAAGCCGGAATGAAAATTTATCTGACAGATAAGGAAAAAATTTATACTTACTCCATTACTTCAGTTGAGAATGTAGCACCTGATAGAGTAGATGTGATTAATGACCGCGAAGGTGTCAATGAAGTGACTTTGGTGACTTGTGAAGATGCTGCAGCTACGTCACGAACGATTGTTAAAGGAACGCTGGAAGAAGAAACTTCTTATAAAGACGCACCAAAAGAAATTCTAAATGCATTTAGTAAAACGTATAACCAAATGCAACTATAATAAAAACGAGGTTGGGACGATAATATCCCAGCCTCGTTTTTATGATGGAAATAAATAGTCACGCGATACTTGAGCAAGTTTTGCAAGAGTGAGAGAACGGGCTAAAAATTTTTAGTTTTCAGCCCTATTCCACTTTTGTTTTTTTGTCGAATGAAATCAAAATGGTTTATGACAATATTTTTGTCAAAGTGCAGAAGTCGTGATTAAATCGCAAATAGTAGGTGGAGGTAGTGGTATGCACATTGTAACATTACCAGAAGCAGTTTCTAAGATTAAATCTGGTTATATGGTTGGTATCTCAGGCTTTCTTGGGGTAGGTGAACCATTTGAACTCATTGAAGAATTGGTTCGACAAAATCAACAGAACTTAACAATAGTATCTGTTGTTACCTCACAACCGGGTAAAGAGCTTGGCGTTGGTCGCTTGTGTGAAAATCACCAAGTAAAAAAATACATCGCTGCTCATGTGGGAACTTCTGCTGCCGTACAACATGAATATTTTAGTGGTGATATGGAAGTTGAGTTCACACCAATGGGAACTGTGGTAGAACGACTTCACGCTGCGGGTGCTGGTTTGGGAGCTGTCTTGACTCCGACTGGAGTTGGGACTATTTTGGAAAAAGATTATGAAAAAGTAGCTCGCAACGGCAGAGAATATCTGGTTTATGATCCTTTGAAAATCGATGTTGCTTTGATTAAAGCTACCAAGTCAGATAAATATGGCAATTTATACATTGATGGGACAACTAAAAATATTTCATTGCAGCTGGCTCTTGCAGCTGATACAGTGATTGTTGAAGCCGATGAAATTGTTGAAGTTGGAGAAATTGATCCTAACGATGTATATATTCCCGGAATTCTTGTAGACTATGTTGTTAAAAGCTTGACTTCTAAAGAACATCATAAAATGATGGGCGACCTCTGGATAGAGACTAAAAAATTGGCAGGGGTAAATTAATATGAAATCAAAAGAAATTATAGCAAGACGTGTAGCTCTTGAATTTAAAGATGGAGATGTCATCAACCTTGGATTTGGTATTCCGAATGCCTCTGCTGATTATATTCCTGAAGGCGTGAATGTTATCCTTCAAGCAGAAAATGGTGCTCTTCGTTTTGGTGAGACACCAACAAAAGAAAACTACAATGCGAATCTGGCCAACTCTGGTGGAGCCCCCATTACTCTTTTACGGGAGCATCTTTATTTGACTTTCAAACGTCGTTTGCCATTATTCGTGGAGGCCACGTTGATGCTACAGTTTTAGGAGCGTTAGAAGTTAGCCAAGATGGTAGTATTGCAAACTGGATTATCCCCGATAAGTTTGCTCCAGGAATGGGGGGAGCTATGGATCTTCTAGTTGGTGTCAAAAGGGTTATCGCGGCTATTCAATATACTACCGGTGACGGCAAATCAAAAATGCTGAAAGAATGCACACTGCCCTTATCAGCTAAAAGAGTTTTGGATTTGGTCATTACAGAATTAGCAGTATTTGGTTTTCAAGACGGGAAATTCCTTTTGAAAGAATTAGCTCCCGGTGTCTCTTTGGAAGAAGTTCTTGAAAAGACAGAGGGCGAAGTAATCGTATCAGATGACTTAAAAACAATGTCTATCTAGTTAAATTATCAAGCAAATATAGCTACTGTTTGCCATAAAGTGTGTTAGTATATGCTTATAACGAACTTTATCGATGATAAGTTTTTAATCAACCTATTAGCAACTGATCATCTATATTAAAAAGATCAGTTGCTATTTTATTCCTGACAAATTATATTACAAATATTGAAAGATAGGAGACGATGAACATGGATATTATTCAAATGACTTACTTTATCAATATCGTCGAATGTGGATGTAATCTTTCGATTGCTACTAAAAAAATTCATATTAGTCAATCTGCTTTGAGTCAATTTGTCACAAATTTTGAAGCGACTGAAGGACTGCAGCTTTTTAATCGTAGAAATGGAAGATTAGAAAGTCTGACAGAAGCTGGTGGGAAAATTTATCGTTTTGCTACGGAAATTGTCAATCGTCATGAAGAAATGCAATCCATGATTCATATGGAAGCGCAAAAACAAAAAGGAACCATTAACTTAGGCATTCCTTCTCTGATTTTGCGTGTTTATTTTGCAAGTGCTCTCCCTAAATTTTTAAAAGATAATCCGAACATTAATATTCAAGTTGTGGAGGGAGGAAGCAAGGATTTACGTCAAAAATTTCTTGAAGGTGATTTAAATTTTGTTTTATTGATTGAGCCGACTAATTTAGATGCTAAAAAGTACGAGCAATATATTATACAAGCCGATGAATATGCAGCTTATATGGATAAAAATCATCCTTTAGCAGATAAAGAACTTCTTGAATGGAAAGACATCGCCGCTTACGATTTAGCAACATTTAATAAATCATTTACCACTTATGAATTAGTAGCTGAAAAATTAAAAAATAAGAAGATAGAGACAAATTTTACATATTTATCATCAGCATGGGATTTTTTAACAGAGTCTACGTATAAGAATGATATGATTACTATTTTACCTCGTCCAGTAGAATATTTTGTGGATAAAAATAAGTTTAAAGCTGTTCGTTTTAAAGATCCGGTTCCATTTAATATCTGGTTCTGCAGACCGTATAAAGCAAATTATAATGAAGTTGAAGCATACGTTTATGAAGAACTTTTGAAAGGTTACTATCATCCTATTTCGAGCCTTGATACCTAATAAAGGAGCAAATTGATGTCAAAAATTAGCACTACAGCAGCTATGATTGATTCATATACGAATACAGCAATTAAAAACTATGTAAAATCACATGATGAATCAACTTATTTTCCAAAGGAAATGTGGGATGAATTGACGAACGAAATGGATATATTTTTGCCCATTTTATCTGAAAAGAATCACACGTTAAGTTCTGATTTCATCACATTTATCCGAAAAATTGCTAATGAATTTGCTGCTCTTTCAGCTGTTTTATTAACACAAGGTTGCTATGGAATTTATTCTATTTTGAATTTTGGGACAGCAGAGCAAAAGGAATTATATCTTGAAAAGTTACTAAAAGGTCAGTATATAGGAGGATTAGGATTTTGCGAGTATAAACATCTAAAGGGGCTAGAAGATCTTGAAACGTATGCGACAAAGACTGATCAGGGATGGTGTCTCTCAGGGAAAAAGGCGATGATTTCCAATAGCAGCGTTGCAGATATACTACTGGTTTTGGCAAAAGTAAAAGAACAAGGTAAGGTGGAGAAGTACGGACTCTTTATTGTTGATCCAAAAGATTCGGATGTGCTAATTGGTGAACAGATTGAAAAACCGGGCTTGATAGGTCTTCCTTTGAGTTCAGTCACGCTGAAAAATGTCTTGCTCCCGGAAAACGCCTTATTGGGAGACGAATTAGCTGGGGATGTCCAATTTGCTAACATCATTAAAAATATGCAACTTGGCTTAAGTGCTATTGCATTAGGTGTTGCTGAGGGGGGCTTTCAATAAAGGTATTGAATTTGCAAAGGTGAAGAGAGGATTTGGAAAGCGTTTAATTGATGTGGAAATTCATCAAAATAAATTGGCTCTTTGTCAACTGTAGTGGGTAGATGAAAAGTTAAGATCTAGAAAGGCCAAATTTCGTCCTTTCTTTTTTGATATTTAGGGCGATAAAAATTCGTTTTTTGAAGTTTTCAAAGTTCCGAAAACCAAATGCATTGCGCTTGATAAGTTTGATGAGATTATTAGTGGCTTCCAATTTTGCGTTGGAATAGGGTAGTTGAAGGGCGTTGACGATTTTCTCTTTATCCTTGAGGAAGGTTTTAAAGACAGTCTGAAAAAGAGGATGGACCAGCTTAAGCTTGTCCTCAATGAGTCCGAAAAATTTGTCAGGCTCCTTGTTCTGAAAGTGAAAAAGCAAGAGCTGATAGATATTATAGTGGTGTCTCAAGTCTTCTGAATAGCTCAAAAGCTTGTCTAG
>NZ_KV826429.1:0-37597 GCF_001835915.1 Streptococcus sp. HMSC034E12 | reverse complement strand
GAGTTTTCTTGTCTAACTTTTGGGGTGCAGTTCATCATTCCAGCTTTTTGCTTGCCATTCAATCAGAAAAGCATCTTACTATTATGAAATAGCACCCTACCTATCCAATCCTCCACCTGAATAAATAGAATGCCCTCATTTAAACATAAAATTACCAAAATTCGCGAACAAAATCATTTTCTAAGCGTTCACTATAAAACAATTCTGACAACGATTTGTCATCAAAAATACGTAGCAAATTTTTTAAATCATAAGCCAATTCGAGAGTGTCCAACTCTTCACGTGCCACCCACCTAACTTCACCTTCTTCTGATGAGCGGAGATGTCCTGAAAATTCATTTGTACGATAAAGAAAGACCAGATAACGAATGCCTTCTGCTGTGTACCAATGTTTCATACCAACCAGTTTAGGATGATGGATTGTTAGTCCCGTTTCTTCATAAATTTCACGCACAACTGCTTGGTGGAGGCTCTCCTTTTCTTCTATATGTCCACCAGGTAAAGCTGCTCCTGACCAAGAATACATCTTGGGGTCACGAATCTGCATGACAATGCGATTTTGATTATCTTCAATCAGACACATATTGGTTAAAATTACTTGAGATTTACGGGACATATTTTTCTCCTCTAAACTTTGTATCAAATAGATAAGAATTTGGGACAGGTTTCATAGTTGCTATCGCAGCCATCAACCTATCCCAATCCTTTATTTTTTAAGCTGTTTTTTCGACTTTTAGGATTTTTACATCATAACTGCCCACAGGTGTTTCAACTGTAGCAGTATCGCCTGTTTTCTTGCCAATTAGAGCTTGTCCAATAGGACTTTCATTAGAAACCTTTCCAGCAAAAGCATCTGCTCCTGCTGCACCCACAATCATATAGACTTCTTCATCCGTTTCACCAACTTCTTGAATCGTAACGGTCTTACCAATAGCAACTTCATCTTGTGCTACTGCATCACTATCTACAATTTCAGCATAGCGAATCTTGGTTTCCAGACTTGAGATTTGTCCTTCAACAAAAGCCTGTTCATCTTTGGCTGCTTCATACTCACTGTTTTCTGATAAGTCACCATAAGAACGAGCAATTTTAATACGTTCTACCACTTCTGGACGGCGAACTAATTTAAGTTCTTCTAATTCTTTTTCAAGTTTTTCCTTTTCTTCAAGGGTCATGGGATAAGTTTTTTCTGCCATTATTTTTTCTTCTTTCTATTTTTAAAATAAAGAGGGAGTGGGACAGAACTTATCTTGAAAATTTTAGTTCCTAGTCTCACCCTCGCAGGATTGCTCAACAGTCTGGGAGACTGTTGAGCAATCAGTAGCTGCGTCGTTGGTTTATTATAACTATATACTTTATACTTTGAAGCTGGAAACTTTCGTCCCAGCTTCTTTTTAATATTCGCTTGCTTTGCAAGGTGCATTCTTCATCTAGTCTAAAATACACTTGTAGCAATCTTTTTAGACTTATACATCATTGCTCAGAAGTAGAACAAAATCAAGTTTTAAAAGTTACAATTTTGTCCCGCTTTTTTAATTTGAACTACTTGATTGTGTCAATTTACTATTAACATGTTCTTGAACATTTTTTTCATGTTCTTCATAGGTATTTGCGAAATAAACATTTCCTGTTTCTGTATTGGCTACGAAGTAAAGATAATCCGTTTTGGATGGATTAACAGTCGCTTCAATAGCAGAAAAACTAGGATTGTCTACAGGACCAGGCATTAAACCGGTATTTTTATAAACATTGTAAGGCGAATCAATATTAGTATCAATCGCAGCGTCTTCTGCTAAGGTTGTCTTTTGACCAAGCTTTCCTTGAGCATACAAAATTGCAATATTGCTTTGCAAAGGCATGTTTTGATTTAAACGATTGTAAAAGACACTTGCGATGTTTTTTCGGTCTTGATCTGTTGAACCTTCTTTTTCAACCAAGGACGCAATTGTCAAAACATCGTGCACAGTCAAGTTCTTTGAGGCTAAAACATCATAATATTGCGACATGGTTTTATCCATTGCTGCTAACATTTGGTCAATGAGCGTTTCAGCAGTTATGCTGTCGGTCACATTGTAAGTAGCAGGGAAAAGATAGCCTTCTAAGCGATACTTAACACCGCTCTCTTTTTTAGCTAAATTGCCTAATAAGTTTGGATATTTTGTAGCTTCCTGAGTGATAAAATTATCATCTTGCACTTTCTTTAAAAACGTATCCGAAGACAATTTATTTTTCTTCAACTTCGCAATCGTTTTTGCAATTTGGTCAATCGTATATCCTTCTGGAATGGTCAATTTTTCCATTGAGGGATCCTGCGGAGTGTCCGTTCCACCTTGCTGTAGCTTTTTAGCAATCGTATCCAAACTCATGCTCTTTTGCAGATTGTAATAACCCGATTGGAAATCTGCATAGTTTTTAAACTTAGCATAATAGCTAAAAATCTGAGCATTTTTGATCAAACCAGCTTTTTCCAAGACCGTTCCAATTGCTTTGGTGCTCGATCCAGTCGGAATCTTAACCGTCACATACTTTGTATTTTTCGCATCAACTGGTTGTAAAGCTGATGTAACATAGCGATAAGCAAAGAAACCAGTTAAACCAATCCCTAAAAGCAGCAAAATTAAGACCGTTTTGACGATTTTTCCGGCGATTTTGTTTTGACGCTTCTTCGTGTTAATCGTTTGAGCAGTCCTATTTGAACGAGAAAGTTTCTTTGTGTCTTGCTCCGTTCCGTAAACTGCAGGTTGAACTAATTCTTTTGGAACCTTGGTTTCTTCAACAGCCTGATTGGTTGGGTAAGAAACAGGGACTTTCGTCGTATGAGTATTAAACTCTTTTTCTTCTTCCCTAGCTGCCGCTTCGGCTTCTATTTGTTCAACGGTTGGAAGGGGACTTTCTAAAGGAGCAGGCTCTGGCTCGCCACTCTCTTCTTTTTGAACTTTTGGTATATCCGTTTCAGAAGCGGTTGCTTTCTCTTCTTCCTGTGCAGAAGGAAGCGCAGATTGACCCAAACCTAACTTTTCCTGCAAGTCATTAGATTCTTCTACAAGTTTTGGTTGTTCAGTTCCCTTTTCTTTAGCCAAGTCGTACAGAATCTGCTCTTTAAAACTCAGCCCTTCTTTTTCTTGCGAATCTTCAGCCAAATAGTTGACCTCCTTGTTCAATATCCCTACCATTATATCTTAAAAAGTAAAGAAAAGCAATAAGAGAATGCCTTTCTTTCAAGCATTCTACAGAATAATCAATTCTTTTCTCCACTATTTGGGAGTTTTCCAAAGCATATCATACCAAACTTCACCTGCATAGGTAGATTGGGATACGCCCTCGTTGATAAAACCATGTTTTTCATAGTAAGTGACCAAATAATCATGACAAGTTAAGTTGATTCCCAAACGCTGGTCGCGAACAGCAATATCCTTCATTGCATTCAACAAACTTCTACCTAACCCCATATTTTGAGCATTTTTAGCAATAGATAAACTGGTCAACGAAATATAATGGTCTGTCAAATGACTATAATCTTCTACCTCAGAAGTAAAGGATTGATCTACTAAATGGCGTTCTGGACGAACAGGCCCTTCAAGGTAGCCTAAAATCTGACCGTCTCGTTCAGCTACTAAGAAACTGGTTGTTAATTTTTGGATATGGGCTTCCAAAATCTCTCGACTCAGAGCTTCTTCTGGTCCAAAGTTTTCCCATTCAATAGTCGTAATAGCATCCAAATCTGCTAAATTTGCCTGTCTAATCTTCATTTTCCCTCCTTAAAATATGGATTATCCCAAACGAATTCATGTAAAATAGCATGGCTATCTCCCCTTTCAGAAATTCCTTCGTTTATGAAAGCATTCATTTCGTAGTAAGAAATCAACTCATCTGAACAAACCAACTGAAGACCTTTTTGATTTTGTGCAACAGCTATTTCTTTGCAAGCAGCTAAAAGCAAAGTTCCCAGTCCCTGCTCTTTAAAATCTGGATGAATGGATAAGCGCTGAATCGTCATAAAATCAGAATCTTGCTGCCACTTTGACGAATTGTCTATCATTTCCTTTGTCAAATGACGTGAAAAAACGGCTGCCCCTACAAGGTAGCCAGCTATTTTCTCATTTAATTCCGCTATTAAAAAGTTCGTTTGCCCCTGTTCAATCCATTTTTGAATTGTTTCTGCACCAGCTGCTTCTGTGGAAAAATTCGCCTCCTCAATCGCAACGATTGCCTTCCAATCTTCCAAAGAAGCTTCTCGAAGGGTGACTTGTGGTATTAGATTACTGGACATTGCTTGTCAAATTGGATAGCAAACGTTCAAAAGAATATTCATAGGTTTGAATATCCCCAGCTCCCATGAAAACATAAACAGCATTTGGGTGTTCTAACAATGGTGAAACATTGTCAACAGTAATAATTTCTGCCTTTTTGATAATTTTTTCAGCTAAATCTTCTACTTTGACATCTCCGTGGTCCACTTCACGCGCAGAGCCATAGATTTGCGCCAAATAAACGGCATCGGCTTGATTCAAAGCTTCGGCAAATTCGTCCAAAAGCGCAATGGTTCTGGTAAAAGTATGTGGTTGGAAAATCGCAACAATTTCTTTACTTGGATATTTCTGGCGAGCTGCGTCCAAAGTCGCAATAATTTCAGTTGGATGATGCGCAAAATCATCAATAATTGTTGTCCCATTAACCACTTTTTCAGTAAAACGACGTTTCACACCACCAAAAGTGACTAAATGCTCCCGAACTAAATTTAAGTCAAATCCAGCTGTGTACAATAAACCAATAACAGCTGTTGCATTCATAATATTGTGGCGACCAAAGCTAGGAATCTTGAATTCTCCTAATTCTTGCCCACGGAAAGAGACTTTAAAGCTAGAGCCTGTCGTAGAACGGAGTAAGTCATGAGCGATAAAGTCATTACCTTCCTTAAAGCCATAGTAATAAATAGGAGCGTTAGCTGTGACTCGGCGCAATTCTTTGTCTTCACCGTAAACAAATAACCCTTTGCTAACCTGTTTAGCATAATCATTAAAAGCATTGAAAACATCTTCTAAGCTGGTGAAATAATCTGGGTGGTCGAAGTCAATATTCGTGATAATTGAATATTCAGGATGATAAGGCATAAAATGACGTTCGTATTCATCTGCTTCAAATACAAAGTATTTCGCATTTGCAGAGCCGCGCCCCGTCCCGTCACCAATCAGATAACTGGTATCCGTAATGTTTGACAAAACGTGTGCCAACATACCCGTCGTTGATGTCTTTCCGTGTGCACCTGCCACTCCCATGCTGACAAAATTACGCATAAAGATTCCAAGAAATTCATGGTAACGCTTATAAGAAATACCATTTGCATCGGCATAAGCAATTTCAAGATTATTATCCGGACGGAAAGCATTTCCTGCAATAACTTCTACATCTGCTTGAAGATTTTTTTCGTCAAAAGGCAAGATTTTAATTCCTGCTTGTTCTAAGCCACGTTGAGTGAAATAGTATTTTTCAACATCGCTTCCTTGAACTTGATGTCCCATTTGATGCAGCATCAATGCTAAGGCACTCATTCCAGAGCCCTTAATCCCGATAAAATGATAGGTTTTTGTCATAATTTCTCCTTAAATACTAAGAGCGTTAAATTTAGTGAAACCAAGTTCACACAAAAATAATTGCTCTTGTCAACGTTCGATTATTTTCCTTCCAGCCGTGTTAAATTTAGCTCTTGCGCTATCCGACGCTCTCTTTGATTTTGTAATTCTTTTTTGTTATAAATTTGACTTGTTTTTAAAAAGTCATAATTATTTTTAGATTTTTGGGGTGATTCCTTCGGCAAAGAGGTATTTACTTTGATATCTGCTAAAATATAATGATCCTGCTTTAAATTTCGACTATATTTTGATAACCTACTACCATTTTCCTTTTGGAAAAATGCTGTTGGTTTATGTGAAATAGCTGTGTTACCATTCGTAACGGTAGGATAAGAACGCTTTTTAGCAGTAAAATCCGATGTCAAATAAGCTGCCGAACGTTTCTTTTTCAAATCCGCTCTGGCTTCTTCTCTAGCCAATTCTGCATAACTTTTTGAAGTAGATTTTTTGGCTTTGACAGATTGAACAGCTGAAGTCGCTTGATAAAACTTTGCCTGTCCTTCTTTTACTTGACTGTCTGCAATTTTCTTTACAATTGGTTCCCATTCTAAATAATTTTTATCAACATAGTCACCATTAATATTACTGATAAGATCGCTTTCATCGTAAAGGTTCATACGCGGCATTTCTGATAACAAGATTTCATCATCAGAAATCAATGGAAAAGGTTTTTCTTTCATTAGCACATTTCCTTTCAACACTTCATTATAACCTATTGGTGCTATTTTTCAAGTGTTTCTGTAGAAATTCCTAGAATTTCTCGTATTTCAGCAACGGTTAGGCTGCTACGGGGTTCTGTTCCATCTAGGATAGTTGATACGAGATGACGCTTGCTTTCCTGCAACTCTTGAATTTTTTCTTCAATCGTTCCTCGCGTAATCAATCGATATACTTCTACATTTCTTTCTTGACCCATACGGTGAGCTCGACCAATTGCCTGAGACTCTACTGCTGGGTTCCACCAAAGGTCTACTAAGATAACAGTATCAGCACCAGTTAGATTCAAGCCAACACCACCAGCTTTTAAAGAGATTAAAAAGGCGTCTCCTTCCCCATTATTAAAAGAATTTGTCATCTCTTGACGATCTTTTGCTGGGGTGGAACCTGTAATTTTAAATATCTCCATTTTCATCTTTTTCAATTCTTTTTCGATAATGTCTAGCATTCCTCGGAATTGAGAAAAGATTAACATACGGTGGCTTCCTGTCTGAATCTGCTCTAATAGTTCTAACAGGCTTTCTAGTTTGCCACTCTCTCCATGATAGTCATCCATAAAGAGCGCAGGAGTATCGCAGATTTGACGTAATCGCATCAAGCCAGATAAGATTTCCATTTTGCTGCGATTAAGTTCTTCATCTGTAGAAGTAAGCACACGCTCCTGCATTTGTTTTAGTTGCGCTAGGTAGATAGCCTTTTGACTATCTGCAAGCTCATTGCGATAAGAAACTTCGATGAGTTCTGGCAATTCTTGCAAGACATCTTCTTTCTTCCGCCGCATGACAAATGGTTTGATAAAACGAGCAACAGTTTCTGCAGGCAGTTTCAAAAAGTTCTTTTTGCTAGGTAATAATCCTGGCAAAACAATTTGAAAAATAGACCATAATTCGCCGAGGTTATTTTCAATCGGTGTTCCAGAAAGAGCAAAGGTATTTTTTACCTCAAAATTTCGTAGATGATGAGCAATCTTGGTCTGTGCATTTTTCATGACCTGCGCTTCATCTAAAAAGAGATAATCGAAGTTCAATTGACTATACCCTTCAACATCTTGACGGAAAGAAGCATAGCTTGTAATCATCACCTGATGACCTTCTGCAATCAAGTTATCTCTGACTGGCTTTAATCCATAAATGACCGCTACATCCATTTCTGGTGCAAATTTTGCAAACTCATCCAGCCAATTGTAAATTAAACTAGACGGAGCCAAAATCAAAACGTTGGTCTCTTTTTTTAGCTGACTACTTAAAAAGGCAATAGTTTGAAGGGTTTTTCCCAACCCCATATCATCTGCCAAAATACCGCCAAATCCATAATGGTGAAGCATAGACATCCATTTGACACCCGTTTCTTGGTAATCACGCAAAGTTGCTTCCACTTTTAATGTCGGTAGCGCAAATTCCTCTGGATGCGTCAAATCAAAGGCTAAATGGTGAAACTCCTCTGAAAAGCTCACTTTTTCTTGATCTTTAAATAATTCAGATAGCTGATAAGCAGCAATCCGCTGCGTTTGGAAAATACCGTCTTTTCCTTTTTTAGCTCGTAAATCCTGTAAGGTTTTGCTGACTCTTTTTGTTTCTTCATCAAAAACGAGCACCTTGCCAGAGCGACTGATGAAATAATCATTAGCCGAAAAAAGAGCTTCTAACGCATCGTCTACTTCTGTTTGGTCAATACTTGTAAAGTCAAACCCGATATCCAACAAGCCACCATTTGTCTGAACAGAAACTGCTGGTCTTTCCACTTGGTACAAGGCTGTCAGGCTTTCTGCTAATACCTTTCCCAAGCGCCTAAAACGAGGGAGAATGGACGTAAAAAATGAATAAATCTCTTGTGGTTGCAATGGAGGACGAGTGCTTGTAAAATCTGCTTCAAAACCAGCAGACAGAGCTTGTTGAAAAACCTTTTGTTCTAACTGGAAATCGCTAGCAAATGGCAGTTCTTCCAACTTAAAACGAGTATCCACAACATGATTTCCATAATCAAACTGGATTTTGAGACGAATTTCCTGAGTATCCAATAACTCGAAATCAAACAGCGGAGTAAACGTATGAATCACCAAACTTTCTGGTTCATGAATAGAGCCAATTTTACCAAATTCTAATAGTCCTGAAGCTAGTTTTGCTTTGTCGCTTGTATCAAATTGAAGCCGTTTTTTGCGGTCCGTGTCCACAGGCAATTCTCGAATCACCTGAATCATCCGCTTTTGCTGCTCTGTCAGTTGATAGAAATGATCCCCATAAAAAATAAAGTCACCACCGTATAGAATTTTATAATTTTGTTCTGTAATGGTGAGCTCAAAATAATCCGAATTTTCCTCTACTGTAAAATCATAGATGCCTACTTCAGCATGCAAATCTTGAAAAAAGACTTTGTCATAGTCATAAAGACTGTATTCCAAGCGAAAATGCGGCAAATTCATGAGTCGATTTACGCCTTCTTCAAACAGACTAGACGGAAAATAAAGATGTCTAGCAGCATTTGGAAAGATAAAAGAAGCATCTTGATCCTGCTGATAAGAAACAAGTCCTCGTAAAAACTGGATCACCTCTTGACTAGCTTCATCGAAAGCAGCCAATTGCATTTTTTCATAATAGTGCTTGCCGATTTGATAATAATCGCCTTTTTCAATAATCTTTAAAAAAGCACGAATATCTCGGATAACATAGGAGCGCTCATCTGGTAAACGACTGATGCGCAAGGTCCACAAAAATTGTCCTGTATAATCATCTTCTTGCCCAACAGCAGCCAGTTCATAGCGAACGGCTACATCTTTTGTCAAAAGGATTTTATCCAAGAAGAGACTGCCAAAAGAGACTTTCGTTTGAGTTTCCTCTGAAGTTGTTTGCTCCTCTTCAAGATTGGTCAAAACGACTTTTCCTTCAGGGTCATTTTTAAGAAAATATTCTAAGCCTGCTAGATGAGCACAGTATTTCTTTTTTTGAAAAAAATCACAGGCGCAAAAAATGGCTTCGTCATCCAAACTATATCGCAGATTGTGATTTTCAACTCGGCTGTAAATCATCTGATCTTTCACTTTGAGAATTTCAATCTCCCCTGCTTCGTAAAGGGATATTCCTTCCGTCCGAATCTTCCCAGGAATCAATTTTGCCATAAGTACCACCTTTATTTTATCTATTCATTATACCATATTTTCAGCATAAAGAAAAAAAGCAAGGTTCTCCTCGCTTTCTTTTAGAAAATGTCCTCGTTGAGCTTTTTATAGCATTTAGTGCGTGCAATCAACACTTTCATAAAACCGACTAGCAATATTGTATTGTCTATTACTAAGAATACTAAAAAGAGCCAAATTCCCAGTAAAAGTAGAGAATTTTGTTATCATCAACCAAATGGCTCCCAATGTTATAGCAGCCAAGAAAAGATGTGCAATTCCTACAACGATCAGACTAAAAAGTGATAACCAATAGCGAAAACCAAACGGTTTGTACTTTCTGTCATCATAGTGAATATTCACATAAGCTGCACTTGCAATTCCAATGAGCACCACTTTAGCAATATTTATCCAATTCATATTTCTTTTTCACATAGGTACGTTAGACTAGTTATCTTGTACTGTACCACTTCTACTATTTTTATGTTCAGCCTTGTTTAGTTAGTTCCACCCTACTTCCGCTTTCTGGCAATGAGATGAATTGGTGTCCCTTCAAATACGAAAGCTTTGCGGATTTGATTTTCTAGGAAGCGCATATAAGAAAAGTGCATGAGTTCTTCTTCATTGACGAAAATAACAAAGGTTGGCGGTTTAGTCGCGACTTGTGTCGCATAGAAGATTTTCAGCCGTTTGCCTTTGTCGGTCGGTGTCGGATTAATCGCAATGGCATCCATGATGACGTCGTTGAGAACAGCTGACGGAATGCGAGTATTTTGACTTTGACTAATTCTCTTAATCATGCCTGGCAATTGATTCAAACGTTGCTTAGTCAGAGCTGATACAAAGACAATCGGTGCATAAGAGAGATACTGAAATTGGTCGCGAATATCGGCTTCCCAATTTTGCATGGTCTTGTTATCTTTTTCCAGCGTATCCCACTTGTTAACAACGATAACAATTCCTTTACCTGCTTCATGAGCAAAACCAGCAATCCGCTTATCATACTCGCGAATGCCCTCTTCAGCATTGAGCACCATAAGCACCACATCAGATCGGTCAATCGCTCGCATAGCTCGCATAACAGAATACTTCTCTGTATTTTCATAGACCTTGCCTGACTTGCGCATACCTGCTGTATCAATCATGGTAAATTCTTGTCCCTCATTGTCCGTAAAGACCGTGTCAATCGCATCACGAGTAGTTCCAGCCACAGGACTAGCAATCACACGGTCTTCTCCTAAAATCGCATTGATTAAGCTAGACTTGCCGACATTGGGACGACCGATGAGGCTGAATTTAATCATGTCTGGATTTTCAACGGCTTCTTCATTGGGGAGATTTTCAACAATGGCATCTAAAATATCCCCCGTTCCAATCCCATGAACGGAAGAAACGGGATAAGGGTCACCCAAACCAAGCGCATAAAAATCAAAAATTTCACTACGCATCTCTGGGTTATCTACTTTATTAACCGCTAGAATAATCGGCTTGTGGGTCTTGTAGAGCATACGAGCCACATATTCATCCGCATCTGTAATACCTTCTTTTCCAGACACCACAAAAACGATGACATCCGCTTCCTCCATAGCAATCTCTGCTTGGTGCTTGATTTGCTCCATAAAAGGTGCATCTACATCATCAATCCCGCCTGTATCAATCATGCTAAACTTGCGATTCAGCCACTCAGCCGTTGCATAAATACGGTCTCTGGTCACTCCTTCAACATCCTCAACAATCGAAATCCGCTCCCCGGCAATTCGGTTAAAAAGTGTTGATTTGCCGACATTAGGACGGCCGACAATGGCAATAGTTGGTAAAGCCATAGTGTTCCTCTTTCTGTTCTAAGAAGCTGGGACACAATGCTCAGCTTCGCTTGTTTATGTAGTTATAATTACAGGGCGCAGCGGTTTGGAGAAACTCTATTGACTTTAGGCAATTTAGAATTTCCCATGTACAATTGACTAGGCAATTAGTGCCAATCAAACACTGCTAAGTGGGGGCTAATGCGCTGATAAATCAGCTTTTATATCCCTTTTGACGTCAAGTTTTACTTGAGTTTATTTCCAACCTCGGAAGGTTTCCCAAACCTTTCGAGCTGTGCGGGCAAGCCAACAAAATCGAATTGTTTCGAAATGACCGATTTTGTCTCACTCTCTTTATTTTACAATAATTTCTTGTCTTGTAATAGATTTTGACTAGCAAGATTGGGCTTTTGAGCAAATTGCTTCGCTAGTCGCTCGCTCCATGTATCAGTTGCTCGATCTCCAGCATAGTCTGCTTGAATCTGATCATAGTTCTGAATAACAGATGTGTCCTGTTCTTGATAGTTTTCTTCAAAAACGACTGTTTCATACGGCAAACGTGGTTTAACAGCATGGTGCTGATCCGGCTTTCCCAAAGCCATTCCAAAAATAGGATACGTATAATCTGGTAAGTTAAACAGCTCTGCTATTTCCCTAGAAGCATAGCGAATCAAGCCAATGATGACCCCGCCATATCCCAGACTTTCAGCCGCCAAAAGAGTATTCTGCGCGGCCAGACTAGCGTCAACAGAACTAATCAGAAGATTCTCCACTCCTTGTGAGTAAAAGGTATCCGTATGAAGTCGCACACCTTTCTCAGCTCGATTGAGGTCTCCGATAAAAAGAAGAAAAACAGATGACTGACGAATAGCCTCCTGAGGCACCAAATCAAACAAGGCTGCTTTCTTTTCTTGATTGCGAACAACAATAATCGAATAAGATTGGAAATTCTTCCAGCTAGAGGCTGCTCGACCAGCATCAATAATCGCCTTCAAATCCTCATCTGAAATCTGCTCATCTGTAAAACGACGAACAGAAGTATGCTTTTTCATCAAATCAATCGTTTCATTCATCGGCGATTTTCTCCTTCCAGACGAACTTCCTCTGCTAAGAATTTTATTCTTTCCATGACCCGACGAGCCTGCCAAGTTTCATCTCCGTTTTTGGATGTCGCAAAATGCCGTTCCAAATCCGCAAAATTAAAATTCGATGTAAAGAAAGTTGGCAAATTTTCCTGCATCCGGTGCTGTAAAATAACCTGCAAAATCTCATCTCGCATCCACGGACTTGATTGCTCCGCACCGATATCATCCAAAATCAAGACTTGCGCTACTTTTACTTCATCAATCTTTTCCTTAACCAGACCAGAAGAAATAGCATTCTTTACATCCAAAACAAAACTAGGATAATGAAGCAAGGTCGTGGAAACACTGCGTTTTTCCGACAAATCATGTGCTAAGGCTGCCATCATGTAACTTTTTCCCACGCCAAAATCACCATAAAGGTAAATCGCTTTTTTGTAGTTTGGATAATCTGCCACAAAATTCGTGAGCAACTCAAAAGCCTTATAACGACCAACATCGTCCAAATCCACTTTTGCCAAACTAGCTTCCTTGAGACTAGCCGGAAGACTAATTAAATTTAACCGTGCATTGATAGTTGCTTGTTTCTGCGCTTCGACTAGTTCTGGAGTTTCTTCATAAGAAACGTCTGCATACCCCTCATTCTTCACCAATATCGGCTTATAGCCTTTGGCAATATACGCTTTATCACCTAGCAAGAAACGGTTTCGCTCAGAAATATACTGATTAAACTTAGAAATGCTTCGTTTGATTTCAGCAGGTGTCAATCGCTCAGACTGGATAAAAGCCGCCACATCTGGATCGGCAACGATTTGTTTCACCAACTCTTCATAGTCAAATTGACGAGCTTGGTTCCTATGCGCCATCGTTTGTCCGACACTCTCCATCTAGTCACCTCCTTGGTCTAATTTCGCTAAAAGTTTTCTCTTTTGCTCCTCTAGCTCAGCCCGCTTTTCAGCACTTGTTTCATTCTTATAGTCAGGATTACTCCAGTCGGGAACATTGTTCTTTGAAGTAGCCGTTTGATTTGCTTTTTTGCTTGGTTGTTGATTTCGCTCACGAATCCGCAAAACTGCTTCTTCTGCCGATGCCACTTCCTGATATGAAAAGTCATTTGCCACTTTCAAAGCGTATTTTTCATTGAGATTAGCTGAATCTACTTTGTTAAAAGTCAACAGCAAAATCACATTGATAACTTCATCTAACAGTCCCAAATTTGCCAATTCTTGCAAACACTGACGTTCTCCTCGTGTGATTGTCGCATGCTTTGTTTTTTTGATTTCTGCCAAAAACTGCATGGCTGACTTACTCTTAGCCTCTCGAATAATCGTTTGTTCAGTATTAGAAAATCCACTTGCAGCAGGCTTTTGATTTAATTTTTGCTTCATTCGCTTGGTTGAAATCACATGACCGACAGCCGTTTCCTTAGCCAACAAATAGGTCTCATACCAAGTCCAATTTTGTTGCTCTGAAATAGCAAAGAGTACCAGCAAATCTTCTTTTTCGTTTTCAAAACGCAAGTTTTCTCGCGCCATCAATTGTTTAAAGTAATCCAAGTCAAAATGATTCTGTTTTGATTGCGGCTCTACCTTTGCATCTTCCACTTGAAAAATCTCTGACAGCTTCACATCTTGCTTCTCACCACTTGGGTGACTAGGCAACAAAGCTTCTACTGCAGCTTCACCAATCTTCTTTTCTAGCAGGCGTCTATAAACAGGATTGCTTAAAAATTCACCAGACGCTAATGTGGGCTGCAAATAGACCTGAAAATGATTCTCCGTATGATAAAGCTCTACTAACTGCATAGCAGACAACATTTCTAAACTTTTTTGCAAGGCATTCATCCCCAGATTGAGATGATTCAAAATGTGCCCAAAAGTATAAGATGATTTTCCATCGTCCCAAAAAGCAAGAAAATATTGATAGATAGAAGTCGCATCAAGCCCTAGAATTGGCAAATACAGACGAATCAAATTGGTGCTATCCTGACTAATCAGATTATTCTTCACAAAAGAAAATTGATCATTCGGTTTCATTTATTGTTCCTTTTTCTTTTTAGATGTTTTTGTAATCTGTTTCAAGAGGTTTTCCAGCTCGCTCACATCTTTAAAGCTACGATAAACACTAGCAAAACGAACATAAGTAATTTCATCTAAATCCGCCAACTCTTCCATAACCAAGCTTCCGATAAATTCACTTGCGATTTCGTTTTCATTACTGCTGCGCACTTTTTGCTCAATTCGGCTAACAATTGCTTCAATCTCATCACTAGAAACAGGACGTTTTTGCGCCGAGCGAATGATTCCATTAAAGATCTTATCTCTTGAAAATTGTTCCCGCGTGCCATCCTTTTTAACGACAACGAGCGTCCGTTCTTCTACACGTTCATAAGTCGTAAAGCGATACTGACATTCATCACACTCACGCCGACGACGGATTGTGTTGCCATCTTCTGCTTGCCGACTGTCAATAACACTTGATTTATTACCACCACACTTAGGACAACGCATCTGCTTCCCTCCTGAATTCTTAATACTTCATTATACCATGTTTTAAGAAATAACAAAAGATAGGAACTTCCTCACGAAAATATATAATAATCCGTTATCCTATTTACTTCTCTCAAGAAATTTTATATAATAATTGTAAACGTTATCATTTCAAGGAGAATTATGATGAAAAGATTTTTTTCTGTTGCCTTTTTTAAAGACAAAAAGAATATTGCTATTCTAGCTCTAATTATTCTTTTGTTAGGTTCCTTTTCTGCCATGGGAAATCAGCGCGAAAATGGGGAAGAATATAAAGCACAGATTCGAAAATTAACAAAAAGCAATGAAGAAGCTGCTAAAGACTACAAAGCATTAAAAAATGAGTTTGACTCCTACAAAAGAGAAAACTAGCAATATATTGCTATAGGTAAAAAAGAGAAACAGGCAAAGAAGGAGAAAGCCGCTGAGGAAGAGAAGAAAAAGGAAGCGGAACAAGCTAAGCAAGAAAAAGCAGCAAAAGAACAAGAAATAGCTAAACAAGCGGAAGAAAAACGAAAACAAGAAGAAGCAGCTGCCGCTCAAGCGCAGCAACAACAAGAGGCTGCTGCAGCACAAGAAGCTCAACAGCAGGAACGAACCGTTTATGTAGCTCGTAACGGAACTGCTGATGTTTATTGGTATAGTATAGATAATATGCCACGCAATACACGTTTTGACAGAGTAGTCTCCACGACTGAGGCCAATGCTATAAACGCTGGGAAACGCCACACCTCTAAAGAATAACAATCAAAAACAGGAAGTTTCATCTCACAACTTCCCGTTTTTGATTGTTACAATGCAACTTCTGCTTCTAACCCAAAATGGTCACTAACGACAGGTGTTGCTTTGCCGTCAAAAACAACAGCAGATTTTTTAACGTTAAAATCTTTACTCGTAAAGATATAATCAATTTTTAGAGCATCCTTGTTTCCAGCCCAGCCGGCAATATCGCCTTCGACTGTTGCTGTACCAATGACTGTAGCCGCAACAACATGACTGTCTTGCAGAGCAAGCGGACTTTTTAGAATGTGCCGATAGCCCTCATAACC
This sequence comes from Streptococcus sp. HMSC034E12, assembly GCF_001835915.1. Taxonomy (NCBI): domain Bacteria; kingdom Bacillati; phylum Bacillota; class Bacilli; order Lactobacillales; family Streptococcaceae; genus Streptococcus; species Streptococcus sp. HMSC034E12. The sequence continues at coordinate 21,680 of NZ_KV826429.1, read as the reverse complement.
GACGGGATTGTTAAAATCCCCCATCAATACTAGAGGCATATCGCGCTGCAACAATTCTTTTTCTACTTGTACCCATTCTTCTTGGAAGCCTTTGTCCCACCAAGAAAGATGACAGGAAGCCACCGTTACAAGCCGTCCATCAACTTCTGTTTCTGCTAAGAGGACTTTTCTAGTGTGATAATCTGTTGGATCGTTGGCATCTGAAACCAATAACTCACTTGGTTTCAACGGCTTTAAGGATAAAATAGCAACTCCCTCATGAAACCGATCAAAACCAATATGATTATAAGCCCAAGACCAATGATAAATAAGACCTTTCTCTATCAATCTCTCCACGAGACAATGCGCAAAGTGATCTTTATGAATCGCAATGGCGCCATCTACCGCATGATAAAATGGAGCCTGAACAACCTGTTCAGACTCCATTTCTTGATTGACTTCCTGCAGGCAAATGACATCATATTTTTCTTGAAGAATCCGCTCAGCTAGTTGATCTAGCTTTTTTTCTTGCTCATCTTCCATCCAACTATGAGTATTTAAAGTCAGGAATTTTGCCATGATTTCTCTTTTCTATTTACAATTCTACTTTAGCAACAACTGTTTTCGCTGCTACTTTGCCGAATGTTTCAACGGTTACAGATTTAATAGCTTGTGCATTTGTGAAGACAACAACTGTTGAAGTTTCACGACCTGCTGCTTTGACAGCTTCTAAATCAGCTGTCACAAGAAGATCACCTGCTGCAACTTTTTGTCCTTCTGCAACATGCACTTCAAATGGTTTACCTTCAAGACTGACTGTATCAAGTCCGATATGAACAAGCACTTCAAGACCATTATCAGTCAAAAGACCGAGAGCGTGCTTGGTAGGGAAAATGCTGCTAACCGTACCTGCTACTGGTGAGTAAATCTTGCCATTTTCAGGTTCAACAGCAAATCCGTCACCCATCATTTTTTGAGAGAAGACTGGATCTTTGACATCTGTAATCGCAATCACTTCACCGTCTGCGACTGTCTCAACTTCTTCTGTCACGCCTTTGTAGCTCGCTTCGGCAGCTTGTGAAGCTGTCATTTGGCTCGGAAGAGTTTCAGGAATCACTTCGCCTGAGTCAAGTAAGTCTTGAATGTCAGATTTCAAAACATCCGCTTTTGGTCCATAAATTGCTTGAACACCTTGACCTTTCATCACCAAGCCCATAGCTCCTTCGGCTTTCCATTGCTCTTCTGTACCAACTTTTTCTGCATCTTTAACAGTTACACGAAGACGTGTCATACATGCGTCAACATCAACAATGTTTGCACGTCCACCAAGAAGATTGATAATATTCACAGTTTGAGATGCTTCTGCTACTTTGCCACCAGCTGCGGTAGACGAAGGACTATCTTCTCCATCAGCTGTTTCATAGTTTCCGTTACGTCCTGGAGTTGCGTAGTTAAATTTCTTAATCATGAAGTTGGCAATAAAATACATTCCAACTGCAAAGAGCACTGTTACCCAAACAAAATTAATAATATCCATACCCAAACCAGCATTGATGGCTAGTGGAGTACGAGTCAGAAATTCGATTGAACCAAATGAGTGCATACGCAAGTGAACAATATCTGCCATAGCAAAGGCTGACCCTTGCACAACAGCATACACCAAATAAAGAGGTGTTGCAACAAACATAAACATGTATTCAATTGGTTCTGTAACACCTGTTAAGAAAGTTGCAAGTCCTGTTGCAATCATCATCCCTTTGTATTTATGTTTCTTATCATCATCTACATTTCGATAAATTGCAAAGGCAACCCCCATCAAAATACCAAATGAACCAATCATTTGCCCAACTTTAAAACGAGCTGGAGTAATACTATTTAGAAGATGTTGATATTGGTCAGCGTGTGAACCTTTTAAATTAACAAGGTCTGTTACCCAAGCCAACCATAATGGATCTTGACCAAATACAGTCGTTCCTTTAGCAGCCCCTGTCAACACTTCATATGTCCCACCTAATTGAGTATAGTTGATTGGAATTGTCAACATATGGTGAAGTCCAAATGGTAAAAGAAGACGTTCTAAAGTACCAAACAAGAATGGTGCGAGAATTGGAGCTGTCTTTTGAGAGTTAGCAATCCAAATACCAAAATTGTTGATTCCAGTTTGAACAACTGGCCAAAATACTGCAAGAATCAAAGCCACAATTGTAGAACGCAAAATAACAACGAATGGCACAAACCGTTTACCATTAAAGAATGAAAGCGCATCTGGTAATTTACGGTAATTATAATATTTGTTGAAAGCAGTTGCTCCAACAAAACCGGCAATGATACCAACAAACACCCCCATATTAAGGGCAGGAGCTTCAAGTACACTTACAAAATAATCAGCCACCTTAATGGTTCCACCAAAGACAGTTTTTACAGTAGCTCCTTGTTTTGTAAGAAGGTCTGAAGTTACTCCAAAAAAGACCCCTGTAATACGGTTAATTAAAATAAATGACAGTCCGGCCGCAAATGCACCACCAGCACGTTCCTTTGCCCAGCTACCTCCAATAGCTAATGCAAACAAAATGTGAAGGTTTCCGATAACTCCCCAACCAATTTGCTCAAGAATACCGCCTGTTGTAACAAGAGCAGCTACGTTTGGATTGAGCATTGGAATTGACTTACCAATACTGATCATCAAACCAGCCGCGGGCATTACTGCGATAACGACCATCAGAGCTTTTCCGAATTTTTGCCAAAATTCGAAACTGAATATGTTTTTGAATGTCTCTTTCATCATTCATATCTCCTTATAAAATTTTCTGAAAACGCTTTCCGCAAACGTTTGCATTTATTTACTCTTTAATTATATCATATATTTCTATTTTGTAAAGCGTTTTTATATAATATTTTAAAAATTTTTCCTATTTCTTGCTTGCAAGTTGTAATAGACTAGGGAAATATGCCCATTAGAAAAGTGCAGAAAAACGATATTTCCTGCACCTCAGAGTTATTCTTGCATAGCATAACCAACACCACGCACGGTTTTTATATAACTTTTTTGCCCCGCTATATCAATTTTACTACGAAGATAGCGAATATAAACATCGACAACATTTGTTTCAACAGCTCCTTCGTATTTCCACACGCGTTCTAACAACTGTTCACGGCTTAAAGCCTGATGACTTCCCATCAATGTTGCTAATAAATCATACTCTCTTCGAGTCAAAGCAATCACTTCTTCACCTCGATAAACTGTATGATTTTGCACATCAATCCGAAGATTCCGATAAGATGTTGGAACTTTCATCTGACTACAATGCTGGTCAATAAAATCACGCCCACGAAAAATGGCAGAAATTTTTTCAACTAAGTCCGTCACAATGAATGGTTCTACCATGTAAGCAACAGCAAAGCGTTGGATTTCCTCAGTATATTGAAGAATATTATCACGATTATCCAATACAATGATGACCGAAGCAGGCTTTATCACACTTAATTGTGCGGCAAATTCTGTTCCTGTCATATCGTCAAGCATAAAATTCAACAGGAATAAATCGTATTGATTAGCTCTCGCAGACGCCAAAGCATCTTTTCCTGTTTCAAAAAGATCAACTCGATAACCTTCTTTTTGTAGCTCTAAGCCAATAAATTGCGCTAATTTTTTTTCTTTCTCAACTAATAAAATCCGCTTCCCCATAGCTTATCCTATTTTTCATCATACCAAGAATAGTGGTAAATGCCTTCTTTATCCTTGCGTTCATACGTATGCGCTCCAAAGTAATCGCGCTGCGCTTGAATCAAATTAGCTGGCAAGTTTTCTGCACGATAGCTATCAAAATAAGCAATCGCACTAGAAAAAGTTGGCACTGGCACACCCGCCTGAACAGCTAAAGCAACTACATCACGAACAGCTTGTTGATATTTTGCAGTAACATCCATAAAGTATTCATCAAGAAGTAGGTTTTCAAGATCTGCATTACGGCCATATGCATCTGTAATTTTTTGCAAGAAACGAGCACGGATGATACATCCAGCACGCCAAATAGAAGCAATTTCACCAAATGGAAGATTCCAAGCCTGCTCTTTAGATGCGACACGCAATTGTGAGAAACCTTGTGCATAAGACATGATTTTCGAGAAGTATAGAGCTTGGCGAATTTTTTCAATTAATTCAGCCTTATCCCCATCAAATTTAATAGCAGTAGGTTTTGGAAGAACTTTGCTAGCTTGAACACGTTCTTCTTTATAAGCAGAAATATAACGTGCAAAAACAGACTCCGTAATAAGTGGAAGTGGAACACCAAAATCAAGAGCTGATTGGCTCGTCCATTTACCCGTTCCTTTATTTCCAGCTGCATCCAAAATGTAATCAATGATTGGTCCATCTTGTCCTTCATCATCTTTACGTGTCAAAATATCAGCAGTGATTTCAATCAGATAGCTATCCAACTCACCCTTATTCCATTCAGTAAAGATTTCAGCCATTTCTGCTGCTGAAAATCCAAGCAAGTGCTGCATTAAATCATAACTTTCTGCAATTAATTGCATATCGCCATACTCAATCCCATTGTGTACCATTTTTACATAATGACCTGCACCATTTGGTCCGATATAAGTTACACATGGCGCACCGTCTTCTAGTGCTTTCGCTGAAATTTCTTCCAACACGTCTGCTACTAATTCATAAGCTTCTTTTTGCCCACCAGGCATGATAGACGGTCCTTCAAGCGCACCTTTTTCGCCACCAGATACACCTGTTCCGATGAAATTGATTCCTGAATTTGCCAATTCTTCTGAACGACGAATGGTGTCTTTATAGAAAGTATTTCCACCGTCAATCAAGATATCTCCCTTATCAAGGAAAGGTAAAAGTGCCTGAATCGTTGCATCAGTTCCTGCCCCAGCTTTGACCATGAGCATGATACGACGTGGTTTTTCAATAGAATTTACAAAACTTTCCACATCATAACTTGGAACAAAGTTTTTTTCAGGGTGAGATGCAATCACATCTTCTGTTTTATTCGCTGAACGGTTGTAAATTGCTACTGTATAACCACGAGATTCAATATTAAGGGCAAGGTTACGACCCATGACGGCCATACCAACAACACCAAAATTCGCTTTTGTCATTTTGTACTCCTCTTTTAGTTTGTTTTATTTTATCATTTTTATGCGTGAAAATAAAGGATTTGTTGTTTTACATGAAACTATTTGCTAGCATAAATAGAAAAACATATAAGTAAAATAATTCTTAGAACCTGTCCCCGCAAAGATAGTTTTGTCAGCCGAAGATTCACTCCTCAGTTAATCTAGACAAAAATTTGCAAGAATACTGAATATATGTCAAAAAACTTTAATAACGGACGAGTGACGGAGAATAGTCTTTTATATATGAAAAAGTTGTCTATAGAATACAAGCACTTATATTTATATATGTGTGCCAATGAATTTACTAGCTAATTGATAAACCTGTCGCTCTGCTTTATTGGTTCCCCACGTCTTGAGTTCCGATTTTACAAGTTCTGGAAATTTTTTACTAATATCTTTTAAAGCATTCCCTACGGACTTTCTTACGTATTCACTAGAGTCTAATCTTAAGTTCGACAATCTTTTTATCGCTTCCTGAGGATTCTCATTAAAATAAGGTCTGCTAGTCCATATTCGTAAACCTTCTGTTACTGCTCTTCTTGTATTTGGCTGTTCTGCATGTAGCCACTCATCAATTATATCTAGAGATTGCTCATATCCAACTCTTTTGCAATACTTATCAAAGGATTTTGCTAGAATTTCCTGAACTCTCCAATTCTTATCTTTCGACACTTCTTCTTTCATAAAATGCAAAACTGCCTTATCATCAGACAAATATCCGAATAAAAAGACAGCATACATCCGAACTTGATATACCTCTGATTGATAAGCTAATTTAGCTAATGCATGCACTTCTTTTTCTTCATAACTTTCAAAATCTAACTGCGCTCTTTTCTCAAATTCTTTAAAACCATTTTTTATTTCAGAAAAATCATGCTCTAATCTTTTTATGTATTTTTGCATATTCTGCTCCTTTTTCCAATAAAAAATATGGCAAACAAAAATTAGATTTTTCACTCCTCATCAAATAGACCTTGCAGGCTAGCAAAAGGACTGTTCTTCTCTTTTTGCTCTTGTTTACTTTGCTGATACTCTTCTTCGGTCATGACCTGCCAATCATTTCCTGAAGGCATGCTATCACTCGCTTCCTCCTCGGCTGTCAGCACTTTAAGAGGGATATGCAATAAAATATTATCTGCCACACTTTCAGCTAGATTGATTTCTTCATTTTCAATCGGCAACACTAAGTCATCCGCTATCAAATCCTGATCCACTTTTCCACTATGCGCTTCAGCAAAAACTTCATTCACCAAGTAGCTCTCTTTTTGCTCTACCGGCTCCATACTGCGACTTGACGCCAGAGTAATGGTATAAGACAAATCATAATCTAAAAAGTAAAGACCGTCCTCATATTGCACTCTTCCACTTGCAAAAATATCTTGGACATTTAAAATTTCAGGATTGCGCACTTGCAATTCTTGTGTCAAATCAAATCCTTGCTCAAAAGCAAGACCATCTGGATTTTTACGTATTTCTTGAATATGTAACATCATTTCCTCATTTGTATTTAAATTTCTAATTTTATTATACCATTTTTAAGATGAGAAATAGGAGAGAAACCATTATTTTGTTATAATAATAACAATCAAAAGGAGGATTGCGATGGATAATTTAGGTCGTATATTTAAATCTTTCCGAGAAGCTAGACATATTTCCTTGACAGAAGCAACCGAAGAAGAATTTTCAAAGTCTATGCTGTCACGTTTTGAAAATGGTCAGAGTGAACTTTCTGCTCAAAAATTATTTACAGATCTTGAAAATATCCACACAGATGTGAACGAATTTACTCTAGCAGCTCATGAACATTAAAAAAATTCCGAACAACAACTAATTGATACCCTTCAAGAACAGTCTGATAATCCAGATTTTATCGAAGCTTTTTACTTAGAAAAACAAGATCTATATCAAAAATCCAGAAAAAAAGAAGATAGGATTGAATCTATTATTGTCAAAGGTTTTCTTTGCGCTCTAAAAGATGGAATTACAGTTTCCACAGAGGAAAGTAACTTTCTTCACAATTATCTCTTTTCTGTGGATATTTGGGGGTTGTACGAACTTAAACTTTTCGCCTTTTGTACGACTATTCTCTCCTCAAAACTTTATACACAATATACAAAAGAAATGATCAACAGAAAAGATTTTTTAGGCTTATTTGAGAGCAATCGTTATACTATTCATACCATTTTTATAAATGGCTTCTTTCTAGCTATTGAATCAAGACACTTTGCGGAAGCTGCTTTCTTCGAAAACTGGATTAAAGCTCATTTTTATAAGGAAAATGAAGCCTATCTACGGATCGTTTTTAAATTTGCTCAAGGAGAACTCCTATTCCTTCAAGGAAATAAAGAAAATGGATTGAAACAAATGAAGCAAGCTGTCCATATCTTGCAACTATTAGATTGCCAGACTAGTGCCGAATACTATCAAAATGGAATCGAAAAGCTTCTCAAAGAAAATTAACTTTTGTTGAATATGTGCAACGTTTTGCTGACGTTGCCTTTTTTCATTTATACTAAAATATATAAAGTTTGCTTGCAAGTTACTTTTCCATATCGTTCACTTACTTAGGATTTATTCCCACTTGCGAAAAGGCTATTGAATTTACTTTTTTGCTTGTTATAATCATTGCAACACATATAGGAGGTTATCATGAAACTTATTTTGAGAAATAAAGTATTTGCTTTTATTAGTCTGTCACGCATATTCAATATCTTGGGCTCTTCCATTTATAATATTGTTTTTGTAGTCTTTGCATCCAGTTTACCAAATCCTAAATTTGCTGTTGGAATTGCTAATTTTATCGTTCTCGTTCCAGTGTTTTTCACTATTTTTGTGGGAATGAAAGCTGATCAAACAGCCCATAAAGCTCGTTGGCTCATTCACATGGGCTATCTCCAAGCCCTGCTTTTTGTCTTTGTAGCATGTCTAACTCGCTCAACTTCTTATCTAGCTTTTTCTGTCGTTTGTTTGCTAAATATCGTATCAGATATGATGAGTGATTATCGTAGTGGTCTGCAAATGCCTATTTTGAAAAAGAATCTAGCAGAGGAAGAGATGATGCCAGCTTTCTCCTTTATGCAACTAATTACTTATCTCTGCAATCTTGCCGGACAAGCATTAGGAGTTTGGCTTCTTGCTGTCAGCAACCAACAATTTGCGTTGGTCGCCTTCATCAATGCCTTAGCCTTCCTACTTTCTTCCACTACTCTTTATTTTGTTCGTCATAAACTCACCCATGACCCAGTCAAAGAAAATGAAAATCCTCTTCCTCTCAAACAACAATTCCTAAAAATGTATCACAGCTCCAAACTAATTTTTGAACAAAACGGAGACAGCCATTTTTTGACTTTACTCTTTCAGATACTAATACTCAATGCACTCGGCGGCTCTATTATGGCCATTTACAATCTTTATTTATTGGATCATCCTTTATTTGGACTTCCTTTCAGTCAATCTCTTCTCATTTTTGAAACAACGATTATTTTAGGAGTTATCTCTGCCAGCCTGACTCCCAATGATTATTTTAGCAAACTTTCCGTCAATAAAATTGCTTTTTGGGCTACTTTAACCATTGCTCTAATTGGCTTCATAAATCTTCTCCAGCTACCTGTTTTCCTTACTATTTTTGCTGTTTTCTTTATCATGTATCTTTCCGGAAAAGTCAATCCAAAAATCAACAGCATGCTCCTCAGCAAACTTCCATTAGATATCTTAGCACAGACTTCTAACTTTCTGAGTTTGCTGTTTAGTTTTTCTGTCCCATTTGGAACCATGATCTTTACCAGTCTCGCTATTTGGAATATGAAAGTCACTTGGATTGTGTTTACAATCTGTGGCGTGCTGTCTCTCTTACTCTCATTCCAAAAACAACATAGATAAAGCTATCGCAACTAAAATTTATATGGTGAAATACAAAAAAAGATTGGGACAGACAGTCATGATTGCGGCACAATCATAGTAGTCTATCTCAACCTTTTTACATTTTTCTTAAGCGCTCCACTCGCTCTGAAATCGGCGGATGAGTGTAAAATAGCTTTTGAAGTCCACCTTCTTTTTTCGGATCATTAATATAGAGAGCTGCACTAGCGTCATCAACTTTGTGGTGCATCGGCTCGCTATTTTCTAATTTCAAGAGAGCGTTAATCATCCCTTGCGGATTGCGCGTTAATTCTACACTTGAAGCGTCTGCCAAAAATTCACGTTGACGAGAAATCGCCAACTGAACCAAAGTGGCTGCTAAAGGAGCTAATATAATCGCAACGAGCGATAAAATCAACATTAGAACGCCCAAACCATTATCATTATCTCGGCTATCACGTCTGCGACCACTCCCACCAAACCACATCATACGCCCTGCCAAGCTCGATAACATCGTTACCGCACTAGCAAGCGCTACTGCAATCGTTGAAATTCGAATATCATAATTCCGAATGTGACTCACTTCGTGTCCAATAACAGCTTCCAATTCTTCACGATTCATTAGATTTAACAGACCCGTTGTCGCAGCAACTGCTGCATTTTCAGGCTTTGAGCCCGTCGCAAAGGCATTAGGCGATGAATCCTCTACAATATATACCCGTGGCATCGGAACTTGCGCTACCATCGCCATATCTTCTACCACATGGTACAAATCAGGAGCTTCAGCCTCAGTGACTTGGCGAGCACCGTTCATAGACATGACAACCTCAGTAGACTGAAAAATCATGCTAAAAGCATAAATGCCGCCAATGATAAAGGCAATTATCACACCACCGAGAGTTGAATCTAACCATAAATACCCTACCGCAGCACCAATAATCGCTAACAGAGCAAAAAAAGCAATTAAGAGAACCCACGTTCGTCTTTTATTACTAGCAATTTGATCAAAAAGCATATTAGTCACCTAGACCGCTAAAATCAACTTTTGGTACGGATTTTTCTTCCTCTGGGACAGCTAAGAAATCTGCCGGCTTAAAGCTAAACATTCCGGCAATAATATTACTTGGAAATATTTCCAGCTTCACATTGTAATTGCTTGTTACACTATTATAAAGTTGACGAGAATACGAAATTTTATTTTCAGTATTAGTCAATTCTTCTTGCAATTTTACAAAGTTCGTACTTGCTTTCAATTCTGGGTAATTTTCTGCAACTGCAAAAATGCCAGAAATTTGACGCGTCAAGGCATCACTTGCTTTCATGGCTTCTGCTGGCGTTGTAGCAGCTGCCACTTGACGACGAAGCTCTGTTACCTTTTCAAGCGTTGATGCTTCATATTTAGCATACCCTTTGACTGTTTCAATCAGGTTTGGCAGCAAATCATTTCGACGTTTTAACTGAACATCAATTTGACTCCACGCTTCCTTGGTTTGCATACGACTTTTGACAAGACCATTGTAACTAGCAATCACAAACAATATCAGTACTACAACAATGGCTAAAATAATCATCCACATAATCATTCTCCTTTAAATTTATTATAGACATTATACCAGAAAAATTAAAAGAATAAAAATTTAGACTTCTGTAGCAAGAGAAATTTTGAAGATTCTCTTCTGATTATCTGGTATAATAGAAATAAGAAATACAAATAAGGACAAATGATGACACCCGAAGAATTTTATGAACTCTTAAAACAGCAGCAAATTGAACTCACAGACCGACAAAAGAAGCAATTTGAACACTATTTTGAACTGCTCGTTGAATGGAATGAAAACATCAATCTGACAGCTATTACTGACAAAAAGGAAGTCTATCTCAAGCATTTCTATGATTCCATTGCGCCAATTTTACAGGGACGGATTGAAAACAAAAGCATCAAACTATTGGATATTGGAGCAGGGGCAGGTTTTCCGAGTCTTCCGATGAAAATCCTCTATCCAGCATTAGATGTGACGATTATTGACTCTCTAAACAAGCGTATTCTGTTTTTAAATCACTTGGCTGACGAGTTAGGTTTGGAAAACGTTCATTTTTATCATGGTCGGGCAGAAGATTTTGCTCAAGATAAAGACTTCCGCGCCCAGTTTGATATTGTAACTGCACGCGCTGTTGCTCGTATGCAGATCTTAGCCGAGCTGACCATTCCCTTTCTTAAAGTTGGCGGGCGTCTTTTAGCGCTCAAAGCTAGCAATGCTCCTGAGGAATTAACAGAAGCAAAAACCGCGCTTAGCCTTCTTTTCAGCAAAGTCGAAAAAAACATTCATTACCAACTCCCCAATGGCGACCCGCGGTATATCACGGTTGTTGGCAAGAAAAAAGAAACTCCCAATAAATACCCACGCAAAGCAGGAATTCCTAATAAACGGCCGTTATAAAAAGAAAAACCAACCATTTTAATTGGTTGGTTTCGTTTTTATCTGCCAACTTTTCGGCTGCGATGTTGGTAATGCTTGTAAAGCGCGGCATAGCGTCCGTGGTATTCTTTCAGCCAAGGCTTATCTCGACCGCAAAAGTGAAGAAAAACGGTGTTCTCAATCACCCAATCCAAGTCCCACTCTCCTTTACTCCGAGCATAATATAGCACATTGTAGCGTGCATCATAGTTATACAATTCATCTGGAATCTGAATTGTCAAATGTCCATACAAAGCATTCAGCACATCTTGATCCGGTAAAAAGAGTTTAAAACTGTTTTGAGCAATGTAATCTAAAATAGCTTCACGCTTCACTTCTTTCCGAATGCTGGTCAAATTCATAAGTAAAACTCCTGAATTATAGTAACTTTCTGCCTCAAAATTCTGTAAACGCATCTTATTGACTAAATCTGTCATATTGGCATCTGATCCATGACTAGCCGCAGCATATAAAGAAGCTCCTAACTCCATTTCATAAAGAGGACAAATATCATTCAGACATAAAATATCTGCGTCTAGGTAAAGAATTCTGTCTAAGTCTTTAGGAAGGTATTCATGTGCCAGCAAGCGATAGTAGATTGTTTCTGGATACCGATCAGTGCTGGGGGCGTCCTCAAATGCTTTTTCCCCAATTACGACTGGTTCATAGATGATTCCTAGTGCCTCACAAAATTCCTCAATCTCCACATTCCTTTTTAACAATTTTTTTTGCAAAACAAACACATGCAGCAAAGCTGACGGTGAATTTAGGTAAACGGAATACAAGGTTGTTTTAAATTGCTCGACATAGCGATCATCGATTGAAAACAAAAGGTTTATTTCTGTCATATTCTCCCCATTCTATCTCATCTATTCTTCTCGAAAAACAGGCTGCGCTCCAAATGTTTGTGAAACAGGCATGATTTCAATCCGGTTAATATTGACATGAGGAGGCTGTCCAACAATCCAAGCAACAGTATTGGCAATATCTATTGGCTGAATAGCATGAGCTCCTTCATACAATTTTTCAGCTCGTTGATCGTCCCCTTTAAATCGGACATTTGAAAATTCTGTTCCCTCACAAAGACCAGGTTCAATGTTAGTAACACGAATATGATGTCCTGCCAAATCAGCACGTAAATTCAAAGAAAATTGCTTCACGAATGCTTTACTAGCTCCATAGACGTTGGCACCTGGATAAGGAACCGTTCCAGCAGTCGAACCTAGATTGATAATCAATCCGCTATCTCGCTCTACCATTTGCGGTAGGATCTGACGTGTTAGATAAACCAAACCAATAATATTGGTCTGAATCATCGTCAGCCAATCTTGCATATCTGCCTCATAAGCCTTGTCTAAGCCCAATGCTAGGCCTGCATTGTTGACCAAAATATCAATCGTTCGCCAATCCTCTGGCAAACTTTCTAAGGCCTGATCCACGCTTTTTGTATCCGACACATCCACTTGAAGCGGATAAAAATTTTCAAGACCTAATTCCTGATGAAGTTGTGTCAGCTTTCCCAATCTTCTCGCTGAACCAATCACTCGGTGACCTTCTGCCACCAATCGACGACAAATAGCTTGACCAAAACCAGCTGAAGCTCCTGTTACCAATGCAATCATTTCCTTCCTCCTATGTACATTTCAATTCTCATTTATAGCCAAGGATTGTAAAATCGACCATGATTCACGACAAAGAGTAATAGACTGAATAATAAAAATAAACCAGCCAGTACAATTACTTCAATATCCAACCTCTGAAAAGCCTGATAAGTGTACCATGTCCGCTTCTTATTTTTGCCAAAACGCCGCAATTCCATAGCTGTCGCAATCGTATCAATCCGTTCCAGCGAACTAAAAATCAATGGAATAATGATTTGCAGGTTCCCTTTGATGCGCTGGCTTAATTTTGCTTTTTTGGACAATTCCAAACCACGCGCTTCTTGCGACATTCTGATCAGGTAAAATTCCTCCTGCAGGTCAGGAATATAGCGCAGCGTCAAACTGACAGAATAGGCAATTTTATAAGGAATTCCGATTTGATTCAAACTGGATGCAAACTGACTTGGGTGAGTTGTCATCAGAAAAATAACCGCCAAAGGAATGGTGCAGAGATATTTTAAGAACAAATTAAACAAATAAAAGATTTCCTGCGCAGTCACGGTATAACTGCCTAATCCGCTGAACCAGACCGTCTGTTGACCATAAATCTCCACTCCGTACTGAGGAGCAAACAGATAAACCATGATAAGATTCAAAGCGGCAAAAATACCTGCAAAAGCCAAAACAAACGATACATCTTTAAAATGAATGTTCGAAACTCTAAAAAGAAAGAGTGAGCCAATCGCGATGACCAGCAGCAAGCGAGTATCGTAACTAATCATCGCTGCAGTTGATACCAAAATGAAAAACAGTAACTTACTCGCTCCGGATAGGCGATGCAAAAAGGTCGTTCCCGCATGGTAACCAATAAGTTTTTGTTGATTAAGCATGGTTTTCCCCCCTTTCTTGCATATAAAATTCTGTTAAAGCGAGCGGATCAACTTCCAATTTCTCAGCCAAGGAAAAGATAGACGTTTCCTTGAGGTTCGCTGCCTGAATCAAAGTCTTATCTGTCAAAACTTCGGCCGGTGTTTTGTCTGCCAAGATCTTTCCGTCTAACATCACAACCGCACGGTCAGAATAATCCAGCATCAGCTGCATATCATGTGTAATCATGATAATCGTATGCCCTTTTTGGTTCAATTCATCTAAGAAATTCATGATTTCTGTGTAATTGCGCTGATCTTGGCCAGCCGTTGGCTCATCTAAAAGGATAATCTCTGGTTTTAACACTAAAATCGAAGCAATGGTCACCCGCTTCTTTTGCCCAAAAGACAGAGCAGAAATGGGCCACTGCCGAAATTCATATAAACCGCAGGTTTTTAGCGCAGCCAATACACGCTCTTTTATCTCATTTTCTGCAATCCCACGCAACTTCAAGCCTAAAGCAACCTCATCAAAAATCATGGTCGTAGAAATCATCTGATTTGGGTTTTGCAAAACGTAACCAATCCGTTCTGCCCGCTCTTTAATGGAGTCGCCTTTGATGTCTCTTCCCTGCCAAGTATAGCTTCCTTCTGTTGCGATAAACTGGCAGAGCGCTTTGGCTAACGTGGATTTTCCAGCACCGTTTTTCCCGACAATGGCAATTTTTTCGCCTTTAGAGATTGTAAAATCAATATCTTGTAAAACCTTTTTCTCACCGTAGGCAAACTGGACATTTTTCAACTCCAGCAAATCATCCTGTGCCTGTGATTTTTGAATAGAAACTTTTTCACCCAAAAACTGAACAGCGGAGACATCTATCTGAGCTAAATTTGCCAACTGTGCAGAATTTTCCAGCTGAAAACCAAGCTGACGCAAGGTGGTCAGATAAAGTGGCTCTCGAATCCCATTTTCGGCTAATAAATGCGTATGCAGCAGATTATCAGGACTGCCGTTAAAGAGAATTTGTCCGTCATTGATGAGGACAATCCGATCAATAGACCGATACAGCACATCTTCCAGACGATGCTCGATAACAATCGTTGTTGTTCCTGCTTCCGCATGAATTTGGTCAATCAGCTCAATCGTATCCTGTCCCGACTTCGGATCTAAATTTGCCAAAGGTTCATCAAAGAGCAAAATCGGACTTTCGTCAATCAGCACCCCGGCCAAACTGACCCGCTGCTTCTGCCCACCAGATAAGTCTTGGGGGCGCTGGTGCAACAATGATGACAAATCCAATTTCTCCGCCCACAAATGAACCTTTTCTCTCATCGTCGGCAAATCCACCATGTCATTTTCCAAAGCAAAGGCCAAATCTTCTGCAACACTCAGCCCGATAAACTGACCGTCTGTGTCTTGCAAGACGGTACTGACAAGGTTGGACAGATCATAAATACTGCTGCCAAATGCCGACTTCCCTTGAATCCACAGATTCCCAGTCATTTCTCCATGATAAATAGTTGGAATAATTCCGTTTAAGCATTGCCCAAGAGTGGACTTTCCCGAGCCAGACGGCCCCACGATTAAGACCTTTTCTCCCTCATAAATCGTCAAATCAACATTTTTCAAGGTTGGTTCTGTCTGTGCTTGATACTGAAAACTAAAATTTTCAAATTGAATAATTGGTTTTTTCATAGCATGTTCTCTATAAAGCAAGGGCGATCTGAATCGCCAAGTTAGCCACTTTGTCTTTTTCGTCTAAGTCTGCATGATTGGCTAAATTGCGCATATCCCAGGCTTCTTCTGATAAGTGGTCCGCCGCATAAAAGAAATGGCAAACGGAAATCTCACGAAAAGCTGCCAAAGCTGCAACTGCTGAACATTCCATATCTACACAAATAGCACCCATTTCTTTTCGCTTACGGAGTTTCGCAGCTGTTTCACGATAAATACCGTCTGTCGTCCAAACTTTTCCAACTGTATGAGAAATTCCTTTATCAGCTAAAATTGACTGTAAAAAATCCCGCAAACCGACATTTACTTCTATCTCATCAGAAGCCGGCAGGTAATGATAACTGGTCCCTTCATCACGAATCGCAGTATGGGGCACGATAATAGACGTTTCCCTAATCATTTCATCTAAAACACCACATGTTCCAAAAAGAACCAGCTTCTTCATTCCAAAGACAATCAGATCTTCCAAAATGGCGATACAGGCAGCTGCCCCTACTGGTGAATTGAACACGGCGATTGCCTTACCTTTTATAACAATCTTGTAAATGGGAATTTCAATATTTGCCATGGAAATGGAGGTCAATAGCTCATGCTGAAAATCAGCCAGCATGCGCTTAAAGGTCTCACGGGCAAAGCAAGACACCACTGTTTCTGGAAAATCCGGTAGCGCCTCCACCAAATCTTCTGGATTGATAATCGCCTGACGATTTTCATCAAATTCCTCTAAAATCATCCACTTCTCCTCTTGTACTTACTCACTCTA
Organism: Streptococcus sp. HMSC034E12; assembly: GCF_001835915.1. Lineage (NCBI taxonomy): Bacteria > Bacillati > Bacillota > Bacilli > Lactobacillales > Streptococcaceae > Streptococcus > Streptococcus sp. HMSC034E12. The sequence continues at coordinate 5,286 of NZ_KV826429.1, read as the reverse complement.
TTGTAGCACAAAAGAAAATAAGATGAAAATCAATTTTGAAGTCCGCTACACCTGCCGCAAAATTAAATCTTGAACGTGAAAAAGAATCTGACCAAACAAAAAGAGTTCAGCTTCTTGCCGCCCCTACACGGTTAATGAGAAAGTGCGACAATGGTTAAAATGCTCAACTCGGTCGACGGAGTAAACCAAAACTCGTTGAGACTATCGACCCAGTCAACGAAGCAAACTAAAACTCATTAAAAGTATCGACTCGGTCGACGGGACAAACCAAAACTCATTGAGACTATCGACCCGGGCGACGGAGTAAACCAAAACTTGTTGAGACGGGCGACCCAGTCGACGAAGTAAACTAAAGCTCGTTGAGACTATCGACTCGGGCGACGGAGCAAACCAAAACTCATTGAGACTATCGACCCAGTCGACGAAACAAACCAAAACTCATTGAAACTGTCGACCCGGTCGATGGGACAAACAAAAACTCGTTTCTTCTGTCCGACCCTCAGATAACATGAACTAAAATCAGTTTGCTCCGTCTGAGCCTCGGATGACATGAACCAAAATCAATTTGCTCCGTCTGAGCCTCGGACGACATGCACCAAAACTAGTTTACTCCGTCTGAGCCTCAGAAAGCTTACCCAGACAATATTTTCCGTATTAGGTGCTTTCTTAAGCTTAAAAAGCAAATGAAAAGCTCCATCATAGGGCATTTTGCCATTATAAAGTAAGAAACTGAGGCAAAAATGCTCAGCTCCTTTGTTTATATAGTCATCAGAATTATAAGACGCAGTGGTGAGAATAGGAAAAAACATTTTCAAACCTTCGCTCCATCTCACTCCCGCTTCCTGTCACTAATCTTTTTTCAAACTTCCTGATTTGGTTTGCGTGCGGGCATAAGCCAGCAAAAGCGCTGTCCCTGCAATAGCAACGGTCAAACCATTAGAAATCGTTGCAACAAAGCCCTGTACAAACACTTTGTTTACAGGCTCATTGTAAATCAAAATATCACCAAGCGGCGCAATGACAATCCACACCACAGCATTGGCCAACAGTTGAATTACATTGAACGATACAATATCTTTTGCTTCAAAAATACCTTGCATAACACGGAGTCTTTTCCGAAACAGCCCAATAATCAAACCAAACAAACCGCTGGCAATGACCCATGACCACCAAGGATTTCCATATTGCAAAGAATCTTTTAAGGCATGCCCGATGAAGCCCGTTAAAAATCCAACAACCGGACCAAAAATCACGCTAAATAAGGCCTGCAAAGCATACTGCAATTGAATGCTGGTATTTGGCACAGGAGTGGGAATACTAATCATTCCAATAACGACGAAGAGGGCTGCTCCAATACCCGTTGCGACAACACTTCTTATTGAATTATTTTTCATAATAATCTCCTTTATTATTTATTTTTCAATCCGCTTGATTTCAATACTCCATTGCGCTCCGACTCCTACATTATAGGCCTTCGCAAAAGACCCCTGATTGATCGCCAGACCAACACGATAAAGAGAATTGATATACAAAATCGGCTGACCAATCCGTACATCCGCAAAAGATTTCCCATAAGTCACCTGGTTCTGATAGACCAGCATATCGTTATTATAAATCGTGACCTCAAACCGATTACCAAATTCAGGACTAAGAGTATAAAATTCCTCACGTGTAATAGACGTCCATAGCGAACCAAAACGAACATCTAAAATATCAATAGCCCCACTAACAAAATCATTCCCAATTGTCGTTTCTGCAACAGGAATTTCTACAATTTCATCTATACTTAATTCTGGGCCCACTTCTTCAAAAGTAATGTGTCCGCTTGCTAACTTCGCACCAGTATAAGCATAAACATCACGACCATGAAACGTATAAGAATGCTCCGTATTTTTTCGGCGATTTTCCACCTCCGAAATCTCACGAATCGCTAGAATTCCCACATGTTTCTTGATAAAAGAAAGTGTCCCATTATTTGGCGTGACAATATACTGATTTTGTACAGTTTTGGCAACCACGCTTTTCCGCTTCGAACCAACGCCTGGATCCACAACGGAGACAAACGTTGTCCCTTCCGGCCAATAATTCACCGTTTGAAACAAACGATAGCTTCCCTCAAAAATATTATAAGGCGTAATATCATGAGTCAAATGATGTATTTTTAACGTTGGGGATTCCTCTAAGGCCACACCGACCATTGCCGATACAGCCCCATCTACCAAACCAAAATCTGACTGTAATACCAGTAAGTTATTCTGCATTTTCTCTCCTTTATTACACTTATATCATAACATAAATTAAATTTCTTATCCATATCTATTTTTTATCACGTTGATAAATACTCTCTATAGCTATTTGCCAATATCCCCCAATAACTAAATACCGAATGGCTACTTTAACAAAACATGTCATTCTAATTCAAACTTGGTACAAATCTCTAATATTAAAAAATAACATTAACCCGTGGTGCTAGTTAACCTCAAAACACCATAAAAAGCCCAAAAAGACTATACTGTAAGTGACGAAACAAACAGGAGGTTATCCAAATGAGCCACTTACAGTATACCGCTAAATCCCATCATTTACAATGGAATATGAAGCAATTATCAAAAATTTGTCATCAGCTTTATCGGGATTATTGCCCTGATTCATTGAAACATCGTCATAATGTCAGCCTGTCAAAAGTTTCAGATGAATCTCTATTAGTCTTACTGCTATTGCAAGCTGAACTAGGAATCAAATCTCAACGTCATTTTCACCGAATCTGCCAACTATTTCCCTGTAGCCGACTGCTGGAAATAAGTCGCTTCAATCGTCGTTCAAGGCAGTTGATTTGGTTGCTACAACTCATTCGTCAGGCGATGAATAACCAAATCTCCTCCGATACGATTGCCATCGTAGACAGTTTTCCCCTACCACTTTGTCAGTCTGTTCGTAACCATAGAGCAAGTATTTTCGAAGGATTGGCAGACATTGGCTACAATGCGTCAAAACACTTATGGTTCTATGGTTTCAAAGTTCACATACTCGTTACCTTATCTGGTCATATTCTGAACTATATTGTCACGTCAGCTTCTGTTCATGATATCAAAGTGGTGGAGGATTTATTGGAAGGCTGCCAACAATCTGTGATTTTAGCAGATTTAGGGTATATCAGCCAGGCTCTTAAATATCGGTTGAAACAGAGAGGGTATCATTTATGGACGCCCTTACGTCAGAATATGGGAAGCGCGAGCCAGCATAATAACTGGAGATTATTGGCTATGAGGCGAACCATTGAAACGCGCTTTTCTGAGTTATGTGCTCTCTTTGATATGGAACACACCTTTGCCAGAGGAATAGTTGGACTACAGTTGAGGATTGAACAAATCCTATTGACTTATAATTTGAGCTATTTTGAACTTAACTAGCACCACGGGTAACATTACTATTAAAATATAATAATTTCTAACATAATATTTATAAAATTTCAGATCTCTCCAGAATGTAACATATGATTCAAGAAATTGATAACAAATCAGCCAGCGACATTTGAATATAAAAAAGAAAAGCAAATTGTTTCACCTCTATTTCAATATTCGCTGGCATCTCCCCGCTACAATTATATTGAACAAAAAGAAAAATAGCCTGAGACAAAAAGATTTCTCAGCTAATAAAAGAGAGATTCACATTTGGTGTAAGTCTCTCTTTTAGTTTTTAGTTAATTTCTTGTTATATTTCAGTAGGTTATTGGCCATGAGAACCAAGCCCATGTCAATTTTAACCTGACGTCTGCCTCTGAGATTACATCGTTTGTCCCCCAAACAAGCCTTTATCTGACCAAAGACAGGTTCCACATCAACTTTACTTGGGCAAAGATGTGACTGCCTTCGTCAGACAAAAGCGCTTGGCTTTCTTTTCGTTTTAAGACTTGATATCGCTCATTGACGTAAAGTCCCTTTTGCGAAGCCAAGTCAGGTTGTTCTGCCTTATAAACCCTGATTTTCTGCTTGAAACCTGTCGTGATATGGCTGTGTTTGAGGTGGTCAAATTGGTATACCCAACCCTCTAGATGGGTGTAGAAATCAGCTGTTCCATCGTAAGTCTAGTTATCCAAATTCCTATTAGATTCTTTGTGTTTTTTATTCTGTTCCTTGTCAAAAAGACCATATTTAATCTAGTGGTCAACGCCCATCCTATCCAAGGTGAGAAGATTCTCCTCGCTGCCGTATCCCGCATCGGCGACAACCCTTTTTAACTCATGTGGATATGTTTCTAAAAAAGGCAAGAGCGTTCTGGTATCTGTTGGATTTGGATAGATGTCATAGTGAAGGACGAACTAATTTTCAGTAGCGATTTGTAGGTTGTAGCCAGGTTTGAGTTGTCCATTTCTCATAAGATCTTCTTTCATTCTCATGAAAGTCGCATCATGATCCGTCTTAGAAAAACTCTTTCGACCTTGGAAGGTCTCTTGATAAATCTCACATTTTTCGGCCCGCACTGAAAAGTCATCCTTGACTTTACGCAGGACTTTCTTGAGCTTGCGGCGTTTGGTCTTACGATCGTCCTTACCTTTAACTGGTGTTTCCTCAATGTCTTGGCTCAGTCCAGCCAATTCTTCTTCAAGAAGTTGAGCGAACTCAGTCAACTGTTCTGAGGAGATGGGCTCTTGTGTATCCACTTCAATGGCTTGATGGATAAGAGGCGTGATTTCTTCTTGGAAATAGACCTGCATCTGTTCTTGAAGTTTAGCGGAGAATCTCTCTGTCGCTTTCTTCCAAACGAAACTGTACTTATTGACGTTGGCCTCAATCTTAGTACCATCAATGTAGAGACCATCAAGTGTTACCAACTTTTCCATTTTCAACTGAAGGTTGAGTTCGATAAAGAGTTCTCGCAGCAGATTTTCCATCCCGGCAGCTACACGGAAACGGTTGATGGTCCGGTAGCTGATAACCAACTGCCCTATCAAGTACTGCATGGCTAGATTTTCTGTTATCATCTTTTCAATCTTACAACCAGAGAAACTTCCTTGGGAATAAGCAAAGAGGAGGGCAGACAGAAGTAACTTTGGGTGATAGGAAGGGCGACCAAAATCATGTAGAAAGACTGAAACTGACCGTCTTCTAGTGCATTGACGACCTTTTCGATAGTGAAGACGATGTGGCCTTGGGGTAAGACACAAGCAAGTTCTAGTGGCAAAGTTGTCTGATTTGTGTTATAGTGAATGTGCATGAGATAGCCTTTCTAATATTTTCTAGACAACTATATTTGGCTCTATAATATTTGTAGTGGGTAAATCCCCTA
>NZ_KV826428.1:0-993 GCF_001835915.1 Streptococcus sp. HMSC034E12 | reverse complement strand
CTCCTCCTCCTCCTCCTCAAAGAAAAAATAAAAACTAATCTCAGAACGTTTTTAAAGCCCATATTTTGCCCTCTAAGCGATTTTAGGTTTCTAAGGGTATAATTCTGCTATAAAATCAAAAAAAGCTCGTCAGGGGCTTTTTGAGCCTTCTGAGAGCCTTTTAGTGTATCTGTCTTTACTCAAATCCTAAAAATTCTTGAGTATATAGCCTTAAATCTTTTGCTAAGCGTTCAGATTGTTCTCTAAGCGCCTTGACCGTTTTTTCTGCAAATTCGTCTTGAAGTTCATTCAACTTTTGACGGATACGGTATTTTTTCTGACGGATTGCCCCTGTACTCAAGTTTGGATACATGGTTGGAATCAATGATTCATCATGCAGATAGAAATAAGCAAACTGGGAATCGTTAGCTAAGGCAGTATAGTCATACAGTCCAAATTTTCCTAATCGTGAAATCACTTCTGAAATTGTGTTTTCGTCAATAGCTTTAGTCCTTAGTTGCATTTCAAAGCGCCAATGGTATGGTGCTTTTTGTAAGTCCTCTTTTGTCAACTCATTCTTGCTTAATTTCTCTTTGTTCTTGTCATACAAACGAACTTGAATATTGCTAGAACGACTTCCAAAATAGCGTGTTTCTAATTCACCACTTCGTCCATAATAGACTTTCTCCGAAACTCCCCCTTTTACGTGCTTCAGATTGATGATTGAGGGCATGTTATAGACATCAAAAGCCAGGTCTAATCTCGATAGATGAGATTCTAGCTTGTTTAACGTGATATAAGCCATTAACTGTCTCCAAATTCCCATTCCACCGTATTTCTTGATTCTGTTAGGGTTGAAATCTATTCTGACAAAGACATTCACTTTTCCAGTCACTTCGACATAAAACAGATTGACGATTGAACCGTCCTCTAAGTGTCTTGAAATCGACATAGAGTTGAACTCATCTTGAGTGGTTGAGAACCCATGAGGCAGATTCTCTTGCAGACTTTTTT
>NZ_KV826427.1:105343-105587 GCF_001835915.1 Streptococcus sp. HMSC034E12 | reverse complement strand
AAGTCAGGACGTGCTTCAATTTCTTCAACTTTTGCAGTATAAGCATCTTCAATCGCTTGTTTTGCGGCTGGTTTTACTTCTGCTTTTGGTTCTACAGGTGTAATTGTTCCTATTCCTGCGTCCTTCGCTGCTGCTACATTCGCATTAGAATCTGCTTTATCGATAGCTTCTTTGGCTGCTTCTGCTTTTGATCGCGCTTCTTCTTTAGCTGCTTCTTTTTCTTCTTTCGTTGAATCAGGTTTAG
>NZ_KV826427.1:104556-105243 GCF_001835915.1 Streptococcus sp. HMSC034E12 | reverse complement strand
ATGCTGCATCGATCGCTGCTTTAGCTGCTGGTTTTGCTTTTGCTACTGGATTTACATTATCTACTTTCGTAGTTCCTTTGTCTTCTGCTGTTGCTACTGCATCATCTATTTTCGCTTTATCGATCGCTTTCTTAGCTTCGTCTGCTGCTTTCTTAGCTTCTGCTTTGGCTGCTTCTTTTTCTTCAGTAGTTAAGTCAGGACGTGCTTCAATTTCTTCAACTTTTGCAGTATAAGCATCTTCAATCGCTTGTTTTGCGGCTGGTTTTACTTCTGCTTTTGGTTCTACAGGTGTAATTGTTCCTACTCCTGCTTCTTTTGCTGTTGTTACATCCCCATTAGAAGCTGCTTTATCGATAGCTTCTTTGGCTGCTTCTGCTTTCTCTCTAGCTTCTTCTTTAGCGGCTTCTTTTTCTTCTTTCGTTGAATCAGGTTTAGCATCAATGGCTTTTTCTTGTGCTTTTAATGCAGCATCGATAGCCGCTTTGGCTGCTGGTTTTGCTTTGGCTACTGGATCTACATCTGCTACTTTCGTAGTTCCTTTGTCTTCTGCTGCCGCTACTGCATCATCTGTTTTCGCTTTATCAACATTTGCTTTAGCTGCATCTGCCAATTTACGTGCTTCTTCTTTAGCAGCTGTTTTTTCTTCAGTAGTCAAGTCAGGACGTGCTTCAATTTCTTCAACTTTTG